>CAYHTC010000015.1:0-17254 GCA_964359445.1 uncultured Sediminibacterium sp.
CACCCACCAGTTATAATTCTTTCTTATATCCTTCAGTTACCCCTTTTACCAGATTACCTACCAATGCACGGTACAAACCATGCATGGCACGGTGGCGGATCTGATCAGTTGGACGAGCAAAAATAACTTCACCCTCATGTATGGTAACAGTAATATCCCTGTCGATCGCTTCTTTCAATTCACCTTTCGGACCTTTTACGGTTACTACATTATCACTGTTAAGTGTGATTGTAACGCCTGCTGGAATTACAACCGGTTGTTTACCAATACGAGACATAGTCGATTAACTTTTAAATGTTTGATTCAATAGTCCGTTCCGTTTTCAGCTCCGACTAAAAAGCTTAATTGTCAGACCGGAAGTTTATTACCAACCGCAAAAGCGGATAGCATTATTTAAGAAATATAGCACAATACTTCACCACCTACATTCTGTGCTTTGGCCTGTTTATCGGTTAATACCCCTTTAGAAGTACTAAGGATAGCAATGCCCAAACCATTGATTACCCTTTTGATTTCAGCAGGTTTTGCATACTGACGTAAACCCGGGCGGCTCACTCTTTCCAATGAACGGATAGCAGCCTGTTTGGTTTGCGGATCGTATTTTAATGCGATCCTGATCAAACCTTGTTTGCTGTCATCTTCGAACTTATACTTCAGGATATACCCCTGTTCGTATAAGATCTCTGTCAAACGCTTCTTTAAATTAGAAGCAGGAATTTCAACCAGCCTGTGGCCGGCCAACTGAGCATTACGAATTCTGGTTAAGAAGTCTGCTATAGGATCAGTTACCATGTTTATTAGAATTAATTCTGTTCAAAAAATATTTGTTACCTGTTTCAAGTTGCCGGTTACCGGTAACGTGAAACCGGAAACCGGTTTTACCAACTGGCTTTTTTCACTCCGGGTATCAGGCCGTTCAATGCCATATCGCGGAACATGATTCTTGAGAGACCGAAGTATCTCATATAGCCTCTTGGACGTCCGGTTAACTGACAACGGTTTTTCAACCTTACAGGTGACGCGTTCTTAGGAAGTTTATCTAAACCTGCGCGATCACCGGCTGCCAGTAAGGCCGCGCGTTTATCTGCATATTTAGCGACCATTTTCTCACGCTTTTTTTGCCTGGCTTTGATAGATTCTTTTGCCATGTGATATTAGTTGTTTTCTTTTTTAGCATTTTTAAAAGGCATACCCAATTCTTTTAAAAGCTCGTAAGCTTCTTCATTGGTTCCTGCCGTTGTAACGAAAGTGATATCCAGACCGGTGATTTTATTTACTTTGTCAATATCAATTTCAGGGAAAATGATTTGCTCGGTTACACCTAATGTGTAGTTACCGCGGCCATCAAATGCCTTATCGCTGATACCTTTAAAATCACGTACACGTGGTAAAGCCACTGATACCAGTCTGTCAAGGAATTCGAACATCTTCTCACCTCTTAATGTTACGCGGGCGCCAATGGGCATTCCTTTACGCAATTTAAAATTGGAAATGTCTTTCTTAGACATGGTAGGAACTGCTTTCTGACCAGTGATCATGTTCAGTTCTTCTATTGCCACATCAACCAGTTTTTTATCAGTAACCGCGCCATTCACACCACGGTTGATACAGATTTTTTCCAGTTTAGGAGCCTGCATTACAGTTTTGTAAGCAAACTTTTTCATTAAAGCAGGTATAACCTCTTTGGTATACTTATCTGCTAATCTCGGAGTGTATTTTACAGTACTCATTATTTGATTACCTCCCCTGATTTTTTAGATATACGAACTAATTTTCCGTTTTCGCGTGTACGACTGGCCTTAGTGGGCTCACTTTTCCTGGCATCCCATAACATCACATTACTGATGCTGATAGAAGCCTCTATTTTTACGATACCGCCCTTTGTATTTGAAGCCGAAGGTTTGGTATGCTTGGTGGCAATATTAACACCTTCCACCACTACCCGTCCTTTGTCTATGATTACTTCCAACACCTTACGGGGCTTTTTCAGGTCCTTATCATCACCGGCAATCACCACAACCGTGTCGCCTTTTTTGATGTTGAATTTGGGTTTAAATCTTGTACTCATTTTTTTACGCTTAAAGCTTTTTACGCTGAACGCTTATTGCTGAACGTTTAACGCTAATATTTTTTATTCATTTTCTGCAAAATACTCATCGCTTTCAGCGTTAAGCTTTTTGCTTTATGCTTTACAGTACTTCAGGAGCCAATGAAATGATTTTCATATATCCTTTATCACGCAACTCCCTGGCTACCGGCCCGAAAATACGTGTACCGCGCGGCTCGTCTGAGTTATTCAATAATACTACTGCATTATCATCAAAACGGATATATGATCCATCTTTACGACGCAACTTATTTTTAGTACGCACAATAACTGCTTTAGATACCGTACCTTTTTTGATACCACCTGCAGGAATCGCATCTTTCACAGTAACAACAATCTTGTCACCGATCCGTGCATAATCCTGTCCACTGTTACCCAGCACCCTGATACAGAGGACTTCTTTGGCGCCACTGTTATCAGCTACATTTAGTCTGCTTTCTTGCTGAATCATCTTTTTTAGCTTTGAGCCCGGATTTTTCATCCCGGCATTTATAACAATTTATTTTTCAGAGGCTGGGGTTTTAGCCAGGGCTAACTGCACGCAGCATGTAAAAAGCTTATTTCGCTTTTTCAACCACTTCTACCAGTCTCCAACGTTTTGTTTTACTCAGTGGACGTGTTTCCATGATCTTAACTACATCACCAACTGTACACTCACTTTTTTCATCATGAGCATGGAACTTGGTCGTTTTCTTTACGAACTTACCATAGATAGGGTGTTTTACTTTTCTTTCTACAGCAACAGTAATGGTTTTATCCATCTTATCGCTGGTAACCACCCCGGTCCTTGTTTTACGCAAATTTCTTTCATCCATTGTTTTTGATTTATGGTTTAGATACCCATTTCTTTTTTCTTCAATTCCGTTTTTAAACGGGCAATATCTCTGCGGAGGCCGCGAATATTCATCGGGTTCTCCAGTGGAGAAATCGCGTGAGCGAACTCCAATTTTTTCAGCCTCAACTGATCTTCCCGGATCTTTAATTTCAGGTCAGTCAGGTTTAAATCCTTGATCGACTTGTTAAATTCGTATGTCTGTTTGTTTGCCATTGTTCCAATTTGAAAATTTTTTATGCCTGCAAATCTCTTCTTACGATGAATTTAGTTGCTATTGGTAATTTTTGTGCAGCTAAGCCCATGGCTTCTTTAGCTATCGCTTCTGTAACACCATCGCATTCAAAGATGATACGTCCTGGTTCAACCACAGCAGCCCAGAATTCAGGGTTACCTTTACCCTTACCCATCCTTACTTCGGCTGGCTTACGGGTAATGATTTTATCAGGAAAAATACGAATCCATACATTTCCTTCACGCTTCATGGCACGTGTCATTGCCTGACGGGCAGATTCAATCTGGCGGTTAGTTAACCAGATCGGCTCTAATGCTTTTAAAGCAAATGATCCGAAAGATATGGAAGTACCACGCTTAGCTACTTCGCGAATGCGTCCTTTTTGCTGCTTCCTATGCTTACTTCTTTTAGGCTGTAACATCTAAAAACAATTTGAAAATTTGAAAATTTGAAAATTTGAAAATTTTAGAGTGACATTTTTGAAAATTATTTTCAAATTGCCACATTTTCAAAATTAGTTCCTACCTCTTCCGCCACCACCACGGTTATCCCCACCACGGCCACCTCTGTCGCCACCGCCTCTGCGGTCATCCCTTCTGTCGCCACCTGGCCTTCTGTCACCTCCTCTGTCATCACCCACTCTGTCTCTCCTGTCGCTCATATCATTCTTTCCGCCAACAAAATTCGGATTCAGTTCACGTTTGCCGAGTACTTCACCTTTACATATCCATACTTTAATACCTATCTTACCGTAAACAGTTTGTGCAAATACATTTGCATAATCAATATCCATACGGAAAGTATGCAAAGGGGTACGACCCTGTTTGAATTCTTCGCTACGGGCAATTTCAGAACCACCCAAACGTCCGCTCAGTTTCACTTTGATACCTTCTGCACCCATACGCAGCGTGGAAGCGATCGCCATTTTGGTAGCACGTTTGAAGTTTATACGGTTTTCGATCTGCTTAGCAATGGTGTCACCAACGATAGTGGCATCCAACTCAGGGCGGCGGATCTCAAGGATGTTGATTTGAACATCGTCTTTTCCAGTTAATTTCTTTAACTCTTCTTTGATACGATCTACCTCGACACCACCTTAACCGATGATGATACCTGGTTTAGACGTGTGAATCGTTACGATTAACTTACCTAGTGTGCGTTCGATAACGATACGAGCGATACCGCCCTTGTTAATACGTGCAGTTAAGTAAGTACGGATTTTATGGTCCTCTTTTAACTTAGTAGCGTAATCTTTTTTTTTACCATACCAGTTACTTTCCCATCCGCGGATGATACCTAATCTGTTCCCAATTGGATTTGCTTTCTGACCCATATAATGGTTTTACAATTAGTTTTTAGAATCTACGATTAATGTTATGTGGTTGCTGCGTTTACGAACCCTGTACCCGCGGCCTTGCGGCGCCGGGCGCATACGTTTTAAAACACGACCTCCATCTACAAATACGGTTTTTATCACCAGGGCACTGTCTGCAGCACTGGCTCCGCTGTTTTTCTGTTCCCAGTTATTAATGGCACTTTTCAGCAATTTGGCAAGTGGTGTGGCATTGTGTTGCGGATGGTGTTCGAGTATAGCCAGGGCTTTCTCTACTTCCATGCCACGAATCACATCAGCCAGCAAACGCATTTTGCGTGGGCCTGTTGGGTAATTGTTCAGTTTAGCTACTGCTTCCATTTGTTATTTGAGTTTGGAGTCTGGAGTCTGGAGTTTGGAGTTTGGAGTTTGGAGAAAATTTACTCCAGACTTCTCATTCCTGACTTCTAACCGTTTATTTTTTAGTTCCTGCGTGTCCCCTGAAATTACGTGTAGGAGCAAATTCACCTAATTTGTGACCTACCATAAATTCTGTTACATAAACAGGGATGAATTTATTGCCATTATGCACAGCAAATGTATTCCCCACAAAATCAGGCGTAATGGTACTGCGGCGGCTCCAGGTTTTAATAACACCTTTCTTGGTTTTACCATCAGCCATCGCTACTACTTTACCTTCTAAGTTTGCGTCTACGTAAGGACCTTTTTTAATCGAACGACCCATAGAATTAATTTGAAAATTTGAAAATTTGAAAATTTGAAAATGGTTTACTTTTTGATGGGCTCTTCGAAAACATTTTCAAATTTTCAAATTGCCTCATTTTCAAATTATTTTGCTAATTTTTTCCCATCTCTGCGTTGAATGATCAGCTTATCACTTCCCTTTCCTTTGGTACGTGTTTTCTCGCCTTTCGCATACTTACCTGTTCTGCTGCGCGGATGACCACCTGAAGCTTTACCTTCACCACCACCCATCGGGTGATCTACCGGGTTCATCGCAACACCACGAACGCGTGGGCGAATACCTTTCCAGCGGTTCTTACCCGCTTTACCGGCTGTTTCCAGATTATGGTCGCTGTTTGATACCACACCTACCGTAGCATAACAGTTGATCAATACTTTTCTCAATTCACCGGAAGGCATTTTTAATACCGCATATTTTTCTTCCTTATTAGCCAATTGAGCAGAAGTACCTGCGCTTCTTACCATTTTACCACCCTGACCCGGCTGTAATTCAATGTTATGAATAACAGTACCCAATGGTATGTTCTTCATCAACAAAGCATTTCCAATCTCCGGCGCCACTTCATCTCCTGCTATCACGTGTGCGCCTACCTGTAACCCCTGAGGTGCAATGATGTATCTTTTTTCACCATCAGTATATTGCAGTAAAGCAATAAAAGAGGTACGGTTAGGATCATATTCGATAGACACGACCGTAGCGGCGATATCTTTCTTATCCCTTTTGAAATCAATAATCCGGTAATGATGCTTATTTCCACCACCCATGTAGCGGGAAACACGACGGCCCTGGAAGTTACGTCCGGCCGTGTTTTTCTGCGGCTCCAGCAAACTCTTTTCAGGTTCATTGGTAGTGATTTCAGCATAAGCATTTCCAATTCTCCAGCGTGTGCCGGCGGTGATTGGTTTGTACTTTTTAAGTGCCATTGTTACAACTTTTTTACTGCGGAATTTTCAGCTCCGCGGCTATAATTAAATATTAGAATACAGGTCTATTGTTTCACCATCAGCCACTGTTACCAGCGCCTTCTTATAAGCCCCTTTCATACCCTGTATGAAACCTGCTTTGGTGTAACGTGCTTTGTTCTTACCCGGAACCACGGCAGTGTTTACATCCACAACGCTAACACCGTAGAATTCTTCTACTGCTTTTTTGATTTCCAGTTTATTGGCCCTGCGGTCCACTTTGAAAGCATACCTTCTTAATTTTTCCTGTTGAGCATTTGCTTTCTCAGTTAAAATGGGCTTTATTAATACTTCAGTCAGTTTCATTTTTATCTTTTTGAAACGTTACTTAAATTAAGCTTCTGCGCCTGCTTCTTCTTCTACAAAGATCCTGGCGGTATTCTCAGTGATCACCAGTACATCAGCATTCATAATTTCATATGTGTTAATGTCGGCCAGCAATGAACTGGTAATGTTCGGAATATTACGGGTACTCAGGTACAGGTTATCATTATATTCCGGCAATACGATCAGTGTTTTCTTATCTGACAAATTCAGGCTATTCATGATTTCAGACACCTGTTTGGTTTTTGGAACCTCCATGTTAATGTCTTCAATCACAATAATGGCGCTGTCTTTCGCTTTATAACTTAAAGCAGATATCTTAGCCAGATCCTTCACTTTACGGTTCAATTTGAAATCATAAGCGTGCGGCTTTGGTCCGAATATGGTACCACCACCTTTATACAAAGGATTACGGATATTACCTTTACGGGCACCACCGGTTCCTTTTTGCTTATGCAATTTGCGGCTTGCACCCTGCACTTCTGCACGGGTTTTTACCTTATGCGTACCCTGGCGGCCCTGCGCCAGGTACTGTTTAACAGCCAGGTAAATCACATGATCATTTGGTTCAATACCAAAAATATCAGCAGGTAATTCAACCGTTCTGCCTGTTTTCTGTCCTTTTATGTCTAATACATCTACTTGCATGGTCATTCAATTAAAATGGTGATTACTTCTGGATTAAAACGATTGATCCGTTATTGCCAGGAACTGAACCGCTGATCAGGATATAATTCTTTTCAGGGAAGATCTTAACCACTTTCAAACCTCTCATTTTTACCCTGTCGCCACCCATACGGCCGGCCATTCTCATTCCTTTAAATACTCTGGCAGGATAAGATGAACCACCAATAGAACCGGGCGCTCTTGAACGGTCGTGCTGACCGTGTGTAGCTTCACCCACACCGGAGAAACCATGACGTTTTACAACACCCTGGAAACCTTTACCCTTGGTGGTACCTACCACTTCCACATCATCGCCTTCGGCAAAAATGTCTACAGTGATGGTGTCACCTAATGCTTTTTCTATGGAATAATTGCGGAATTCTTTTACGAATTTCTTTGCGCCGGTTTGCGCTTTGGAGAAGTGGTTCAGCTCGGCCTTGGTAGCATGTTTCTCTTTCTTTTCGCCGAATGCCAATTGTATAGCTGTATACCCGTCAACGTCCATCGTCTTTACCTGGGTAACAGTGTTGGGGCCGGCCTCAATGATGGTACAAGCCGTTTGCTTGCCATCTGCTTCGAAGATGCTGGTCATCCCGATTTTTTTGCCAATAATACCTTTCATCGTTTGCGGTTTATAGCCCCGCGTGGTTATGAGGACATTCCGATGATGAAACCGGAATTCAATCCTTGTTTTCTGCCGACCTTTTCCGTTGTTTCCCAAAATCAATTCGGGAGAGGAAGTACCGGAAGCAAACAAACCTCGAAGGGCCTGTTTATATGTATGATCGCGGATTTTTATGATTTAGAAAGGATTAATACTTCCCATTTCAACCCGGACCGTTTTCAAACCAGAGCTGCTTTTTCGTTTAAAGATTGGCAGATGGCTATTTCTTAGAACTAATGCTTTCAGTTTTTGGCTTTAAGCTTTCAGCCTTATGCTTTCAGCTTATCAAGCCTTAATCTCAACTTCCACACCGGAAGGAAGATCCAGTTTACTAAGTGCATCCACTGTTCTTGAAGAAGAAGTGTAGATATCCAGTAAACGTTTGTGCGTGCACAATTGAAATTGCTCACGGCTCTTCTTATTTACGTGTGGTGAACGCAAAACAGTAAAAATTCTTTTGTGCGTAGGCAAAGGAATAGGCCCCGTTACTACCGCACCTGTACTGCGTACCGTTTTTACGATCTTCTCTGCAGATTTATCCACGAGATTGTGATCGTATGATTGTAATTTGATCCTGATTCGTTGAGACATAGTCGAAACCCAATTTTCTGATTGGGGTTGCAAAGGTAAGAGCCTGTAACTGAACAGACAAGTATTTTAAAAGATTTTTTGGGGATTTCTCAAATAAACCGCTAAAAATATCCCCAATTCTGCTTATTTGAGAAAATTTGCCCCCTCGCCACCCAAGGCCGGTAAATTTACTTTACCTGCTGCAAAGGACAGGTAACTTTACCATGGTTATGCAGATAATAACATCAATTTAATATTTTTACGGCAAGACATATACCCAATGGCGAAAAAAAATAAGGTTAAAGCCCAGGAACCAATTGCTCCCGAACCGGCGAACTCACAATAGCTTCTTCACCTTTTAACATAACCAGTCTGATTCCGGTCTTCGCCTGTTTACTCTATTTCGTTGTCCATTTTCTTCCCGATTTTGGCTCTTACGACAATATGGGTTCGCAATGGTTGTATATAGTGGGAATTGATTTTTTGGTGACCTTTTTTATACTGGCCCGTAAAAACGATTATCAACAGGCTTCATCCGCCATTTTTGGTAATATTTTTTCAAAATTATACCTGGCTTTTTTTGTATTGGCGGGTATTTCCACTTTTACGGCCATCAATCAAACAGAAAGCTGGGTTTGCTATGTTCGGCTCATTGCCACTATTATCGCTTTTTTAAATATCAGCATACTCTTATATGGCCGTACCGGCCTTTTTAAAATACTGGCCCAACTGCTGGGCCTGATATTACTGGTGGAATCCATCCAGGCTATCAGCCAATTTTTCAATGGCATTGCCGATACCGATCTATCCGGATTAATACTCAGTCTGAAAGGCACCACCGGCAACAAAAATATTTTCGCTGCAAGCACTGTTGTTAAAATACCTTTTGTTATTTATTGCATCTATACTTTTAAATTATGGGGCAGGATATTGAACATAGTAATTCTGGTTCTGGCTTCTTTAACCATTTTCATTGTAAATGCGCGCGCTTCTTTCCTGAGTATCATTTTCATTACCCTCCTGTACATAGTTTATTGTATTCTGGGATATTTAAAGGACAAAAAGGTTGATCAAACCCTTTATCGCATCAGCTATGTTATCATTCCCATTCTGGCAGCCGCATTTATTTCACAAATTGTATTAACCAATGTTAAAAATTTACAGGAAGCAAAAGGCGGGTATGGCACAGTAACTGACAGACTGGCTAGTGCCGCTTCTTTTAATGCAGAAGATAATCAGGTAAGAATTAGACTCTGGACTCATGCCCTGGATTATACCAGGCATCACCCTCTCATGGGCTGCGGATATGGTAACTGGAAAATAGCATCCATCCCCTATCAAAAAGCATTCATTAACGACCTGGTTGTTCCGGTACATGCACACAACGATTATGTAGAAATGTTTGCAGAACTGGGTATTGCGGGCGGACTATTGTACCTGGGATTGTTTATATGCATCCCCATTTTTACCATCAAAGTATATCGATCAGACGCAGATGAAGAAACCAAATTAATTTCTCTTTTCTCTTTCCTTGCATTTATTGGTTATTCCATTGACGCCTTTTTTAACTTCCCGATGGAAAGGCCCATTAGCCAGGTTTTCTTTGCATTCATCGTTTCTTTAAATATAACCGCCTGCCTCAGTGCATGCAAAATCCGTCAAGAGGAAAACAATACAGTGCAACCAACAAGCAGCATTAAAACAATATTTGGATTAACCGCTATTTTATTTCTGCTGCCAGCCGGCTATGTTACCTATCTCACCTACAAATCCCTGGTTGCACAAAAAACCATTATTCCTGATCTGGACAATGAACCATTGAAATTAAAATGGAGTGAGGTACTTCCGCAATTACCTTCCATTCCAAATATATCGGCATCCGGCCAACCCCTGGAAGCTATAGAAGGAAGGTATCTGTATGAAGCAGGAAAATACGAAGAAGCGCTTGTTTTATTAAACAGGGCCGGCAATGCGAACCCTGTGATAGCCTATAGCGAATTCCTGAAAGCAGGGGTATTTTACAGGCAGGGCAAAATGGATAGCTCCTTTATCTACGCGTCAAAAGCATTTTATACCAAGCCAAGGGCAAAAACATATTATCAGACTTTCGTAGCCATCATGGCAAAAAGAAAAGATACGATAAACATTCAAAAAGCGTTTGAGGAAGCCATTCAATACCGTAAAGAACCTTATGTATGGAACCTCTATATTTTAGGTTTACTAAATGCACAGGGCAAAGGCTCTCTAAAGCTCTTAACCCTCACAGACAGTGCCTTACAGTTATTCCCCGGGAATACAGATTTGCTGTTGAGAAGAAAAGAAATCATACAATTTATGGGAACACCCGTTGTAACTAAAAATGCAGTACCTATTGATTACGCCAAAGCACAGGCATTTTATGATGCCGGAATTGCCGCTTTCAATAAGGCACAGGCCGCAACTGCCGGAAAAAATGAGACAGCCAGGAAAGAAGGATTCGCTTCCGCCGCTTCCAATTTCCTGAAAGCCGCCTCCATCAACCCGGAAAATTATATCGTTTTTGAAAATGCAGCCATCTCATTTTTCAATATGAAAGAATACAATAAATCGCTTACCTATTTTAATAAAGTGATTGCCATGAAAACCGCAGTAGATGGCAAGACAGAATATTTTGCCGGAGTTGCTTTATACAATCTTGGCAGAAAAGACGAAGCCTGCGGCTATTTAAATATTTCCCTGGCCAAGGGCTGGAAAGATGCAGCCACAATCATTCAGAATAATTGTAAATAATATACCCAAACAAAAAGCCCCGTTCAAAATTCAGAACAGGGCTTTTTCTTACTATTTATAACTTACTACTAATCTTCCACCTTCACCTTACCCTTACTCTTCGCAATCACTTCTTCCGCGATATTGTTAGGCGCCGGCGCGTAATGACTGAACTCCATGGTGGATGTGGCACGGCCGGATGATAAAGAACGCAGTTGCGTTACATATCCGAACATTTCACTCAAAGGAACTTTGGCCTTGATTACCTGAAGGTTACCACGGCTATCCATTCCTTCCAGCATACCACGTCTGCGGTTCAGGTCGCCTGTTACATCTCCCATGTATTGATCAGGTGTTACCACTTCTACTCTCATGATAGGTTCCAGTAAAACCGGTTTGGCTTTACGGCCCGCTTCACGGAAGCCTGATTTGGCACATAATTCAAATGACATAGAATCAGAATCCACCTGGTGGAAACTACCATCGAATATCCGCACTTTCATGCTTTCCATTGGGTAAGCAGCCAATACACCTGTTCCCATGGAGGTTTCAAAACCTTTCTGGATAGCGGGATGGAATTCTTTCGGAATAGATCCTCCGAAAATATCATTCTTAAATTGAAAATGTTTACCCGGGTTTTCAGTCAGCCACTCAGCATCTGCAGGTCCTATTTCAAAATAGATATCGGCGAACTTACCACGGCCACCCGTTTGTTTTTTCAACACTTCACGATATTCAACGGTATTGCTGAATGCTTCTTTATAGGCAACCTGTGGATTACCCTGGTTGATCTCTACTTTAAACTCGCGACGCATACGGTCAACAATGATCTCGAGGTGCAATTCACCCATTCCTGAAAGAATGGGCTGGCCCGTATCTTCATCTGTTTTAACACGTAAAGTGGGATCTTCTTCTACCAGCTTGGCAATAGCCATACCCATTTTATCTACGTCAACCTGTGTTTTAGGTTCTATAGCTACAGAGATTACCGGCTCCGGAATAAACATATTTTCAAAAGCAATCGGATGATTCTCATCGCAGAGGGTATCGCCTGTTTTAATTTCCTTAAAACCTACTGCCGCCGCGATATCGCCCGCTTCAATAAAATCAATTGGGTTCTGTTTGTTGGCAAACATTTTCATGATACGGCTAATACGCTCCTTCTTTCCGCTCCTTACATTCAAAACATAAGAACCGGCATCCAGGTGACCAGAATAGCAACGGAAGAAAGCCAGACGACCTACAAAAGGATCGGTCATTATTTTGAAAGCCAATGCAGCGAATGGTTCCTTTGCATTCGGCTTACGATAAATAGTTTCACCTGTATCAGGGTTGGTACCAACGGTATCCTCCAGATCAACCGGGCTTGGCAGGTAACGGCAAACCGCATCCAGTGCGGTTTGTACACCTTTATTTTTGAAAGATGATCCGCACATCATTGGTACAATGCTAAGATCAATACAGGCTTTACGGATAGCTTCATGAACCTCATCTTCAGAAATAGAAGCAGGATCATCAAAGAATTTTTCCATCAGCTTATCATCATATTCAGCAACCGACTCAATTAATTTAGCTCTCCAGAAATTGGATTCTTCAATCATATCTTCCGGAACAGGAATCTCTTTAAAGGTCATTCCTTCTGTTTCCATATCCCATATTACGCCTTTCATGGTAATCAGATCCACCACACCTATAAAATCATCTTCTGCGCCGATAGGTAATTGCAAAGGCACGGCATTCGCGCCCAGCATTTCTTTTACCTGTGCTACCACCATCAGAAAATCAGCGCCTGAACGGTCCATTTTATTTACGAAACCAATACGGGGAACTTTGTAACGGTTCGCATGGCGCCATACGGTTTCTGACTGAGGCTCTACACCATCTACCGCGGAAAACAGGGCGATCAGGCCATCCAGTACACGCATGGAACGTTCTACCTCAACGGTAAAATCCACGTGGCCAGGGGTATCAATGATGTTGAAATAATAAGATTTGGTATTCGCATCAGCGGTACCCTTGTTGGTAGGAAATTTCCACTCACAGCTAACAGCCGCCGAGGTAATGGTAATACCCCTTTCCTTTTCCTGTTCCATCCAGTCTGTGGTTGCTGCCCCATCGTGTACTTCACCAATCTTGTGAATCATACCGGTATAACGTAAAATACGCTCCGTTGTAGTGGTTTTACCCGCATCAATGTGAGCGGCAATACCAAAGTTGCGTTGTAGTTTTAAGTCCGCCATAAAGAGTTCCTGTTTTTAATTTGATTTTGAAGTTCGCCCCCAAATTTTTTCGAGCGGCAAAGGTAGGAATTATAGCGATTGATTGACTGTTTAAGGGAGATTAAATTATGGTGTGGAAAAATAGATAATTTTAAAGTCAATTACAACAAATGGTAAAAATCAATCAGATAAGAGCTACCCTTGCCGGCAAAACAGATCCTGCCCTGTTTTTTTGTATCCTTTATTTTGCCATCCATTTTATACATTACCTGGGTGCCATAGACCCGATGTGTACCCATTGGTTTTACCTCGCCCTGCTTGATCTGGTAGTTGCCATTTACCTTTTTGCCGGAAAAAGCCACTATACTACTGCCATTAAACCCGTTTTCAACAACGGCTTTTCCTACCTCTACCTCGCCCTATTTGCTTTAGCAAGCCTGTCAGTATTCACGGCCCTAAACAGAACGGAGGCCCTTGTTTGTTATGCACGCTTTACCGTAACCATCATCGCTTATTTTAACATCGCTATCCTTTTACATGGACGGCTGCACCTGTTCAAATTATTAGCGCAGGTACTGGCTGTTATTTTATTAGTTGAGTCATTACAGACCCTGATTGCTTTTTTCAATGGCCTGGAAACTATGCCACTTGACAATCTTATTTTAAGCCTTCAGGGCAATACGGGCCTTAAAAATATTTTTGCCGCTACCCTGGTAGTAAAAATTCCTTTTGTGATCTATTGCATTTACACATCCGGTTTATGGGGCAAGATCATACATATGGGAATTCTTATTTTGGGTGTACTATCCATTTTTATTGTTAATGCAAGATCATCGTATGTGGGACTGGCCCTCGTATTGTTAGTATATCTCTTATTTTGTGTACTGCAATATTTCAAAGAAAGAAAAACAGAACCTCTTTTGTATCGGGCAGGGGCTGTTTTGTTGCCTATGATTGCCGCCTTTTTTTTATCGCAGATCATTGTAAGCAATGCCCTTAACCTGCAGAGTAATCATGGCGCTTATGGTACCGTTACTGAAAGACTGGGAACCATCAGTTATGAAGGAGATGGTCGCGCCATACATTGGGAAAACACGCTCCTCTACTTACAACAAAATCCATTCTCCGGATGTGGCTATGGCAACTGGAAAATAGCTTCAGTACCCTTTGCCAAAACATGGGCCAATGATTTTACGGTACCCATCCATTCACACAATGATTTTCTGGAGATCTCCGCTGAATTAGGTATACAGGGGGGCCTGCTATATCTTGGCCTGTTTATCTGTTTATTAATTTACAGCATTCGTACCTGGTTTTCAAAAGCGGATGAGGAAGTGAAACTGGTAGCTGTCTTTTCTTTGATGGCATTGGGAGGATATTTTATTGATGCCTGTTTAAACTTCCCGATGGAGCGGCCCATTATGCAGGTATTTTTTGTGTTTATTGCCGCAATAAATGTAAGCGCATTTAATAAGTCAAAAGAAAAACAAACCGATATACGGCCCTCCATTAAAAAAGCAAGTTCTGCAAAACCATTATATGTTTTAACAGCCATCTTATTTTTATTGCCCGCTGCTTATCTAACGTATAACAGTTACCAATCCATGGTGGCACAAATGCGTATTCTTCCTGATATAAAACGGGAAACGCATACCATCAGTTTTGAAGAAGTGAATGCCGCCTTTCCTCCTGTTCCGAACCTGACAACCAAAGGTCAACCTATCGCTGCCATAAAAGGAACCTATTATTATTATGCCAAACAATATGATAAAGCGCTGGCACTGTTAAACGAAGGATCAAAAGCGAATCCCTATCTGATGTACAGTGAATTCATGAAAGCCAATGTTTACTTTGATATGAATCAAACAGACAGCGCCTGTTATTATGCCGCCAAAGCGTTTTATGCGAGGCCAAGAGCCAAAGCATATTATCAGAACCTGCTTGTTTTTTGTGCGCAAAAAAATGATACGGCCGCCATAAGAAAAGCGTTTGAAGAATATACCAGGTATCGTAATGAGCCAGATGCATGGCGACTGTATTTATCAGGATTATTTAATACGCGGAATATTGACAAACAAAAACTGTTATCCATTGCAGACAGCGCCATTCATTTGTTTCCCGATAACACCACACTATCGCAAAGCAAACAGGCCATCCTGAATAGTATGTCCCCCGCTGCTACGGAGAAATCCTTACAGACAGTGAATCCTGCCGTAGCGCAGCAATATTTATCAAAAGCGGTGGATGCTTTTAATAAAGGAGATTATGAGAGTGCAGCGCAGAACTTTATCAAATTATCTGCGATTAATCCTAATGAATATAGCATTATTGAAAATACCGGTATCTGTTATTTCAATCTGAAAGAGTATCGTAAGGCGATCAGTTTTTTTGACAGGGTTATACAAATGAATATTGCACAGGATGGCAAATCAGAACTTTTTAAAGCCAAATGCCTGCTTACATTGGGTAGAAAAGCAGAAGGTTGTCAAATGCTTCAGATAGCCAGTTCAAAAAAGCATCCGGAAGCGGATGCTTTTATCAAACAATATTGTCAATAACCAACTTTATTTAGCCTTTCGCACACTTACCAAACCCAGATCATAAATCAAAGCGGAATTAGGTGGGATGGTACTGGTACCCTGTTCGCCATAAGCCAGTGAAGCAGGTACAACAGCCCGGCAAATGGTACCTTCGGGCATACGTAAAATCAGATCACGCAACCCAGAATTCATATCGCCCAAAAGAGCCAGATAGGAATTTTTGGATTTGTTCGCATCTTCAATAACCGTTCCGTCCGGGAGGGTGATGCTGACATTCAATATAATGGTATCTTTTGCCGTTGGAATAATACCTTTTCCTGCGGTAGCTATTGAATAGTAAACGCCACTTGGTAATGCGCTAAAACCAGGTGTTATTTTCACTTTATCAAATAATAGTTTTTCCATTTTTTTCCCATTTTCCAATTGGAAGTTTCGCTGATAGGCCAGCAAACGGGTTTCAGTAGATGCCGGATTTACCATCAATGGTTTATTGTTTGCCACATCATCAATGGCTTTTTTAAACAGGATTGGGTTGGTGATGGTAAAACCTGTTTTGGCAAACAGTTGTTGCATCATGTATACACCCAGGCTGTATTGAATGGTATCTTCTGCCGCACTGTTTTTAGGTTTGGAAGCTACGGATTTGGGTTTTTGTGCAAAAGAAACGCACACCAGCAGTGATAATGAAACTGTAAGCAGGAATGATTTTTTCATTTGATTATGTATTTATGTTGATAAAGAAAGGAAAAGGGTCTGAACTACTAATTCATAACTTATTTAACTGGTTTTACTTCAATCAATTCAACCTCAATAATAAGCGCACTGTTGGGCGGAATCTGCGTGGTTCCTTTGTTGCCATAGGCCAGTACTGAAGGAATAAATAATTGCCATCTGGATCCTTCGGTCATATTTTGCAAAGCTTCATTTAGTCCCGGGAAAAAACCTGATGGTGTAGTGGCAAATGGTTTTTTAGTTTGATAGGTATCTTCAACAACCGTTCCATCAGGCAATTTGGCAATCAAATTTACAAGGATAGAATCTGATTCTACCGGGCGCACTCCTTTTCCAATTTTTAAAATAATGTATCGAACACCATTAGGAAACATACCAATGCCCGGTTTATCCTTTATAGAAGCGAATAGTTGCTGTTCCTGTTGCAGGGCCCTTATTTGCTGAGCAGCTTCCTGGTAAACAACTACACGTGCACTAATGGTAGAGTCTGGTAAGACCCTGGGCCTGTTCTGAAAAATATCATCTATCCCCCTGAAAAATAAAGAAGGATTATTGATTATAAATCCATTGCTGTTTA
>CAYHTC010000016.1:0-16553 GCA_964359445.1 uncultured Sediminibacterium sp.
AAAAACGGAAAACATATTCTTCTTGATTGCGGCCTGTTTCAGGGTATGGGCAAAGACACGGATACGCTAAACAGCCAATTTGGTTTTGATCCGGCTATCATTGATTACCTTATCTTATCGCATGCACATATCGATCACTGTGGTTTGATACCCAAACTGGTGAAAGATGGTTTTACCGGTGTGATATTTTCTACACCGGCCACCAAAGAACTGAGCGGTATTTTACTGGAAGATTCTGCGGAGATACAGCGTGATGATACCCGGTACATTAATAAAAAAAGAGCAAGGCTGGGGCTGCCCCTCTACGAGCCATTATATGATCTGGAAGACGCTGCTAAAACACTGGAGATGTTTCAGGTAGTTAATTATGGCAAATGGACAAAAATTGAAGAAGGGATTGAAGTATTGTATACGGATGCGGGTCATATTATAGGAAGTGCAGCGGTTCACTTAATCATTACTGAAGATGGCAAGGAAACAAGAATTAGTTTTAGCGGAGATGTAGGGCGTTATAATGATGCGATACTTCGTTCACCGGATGTGTTTCCACAGGCAGATTATATTCTGCTGGAGAGTACATACGGTAATAAATTACATGATGAGGTTCATGGCACACCCGATACCATACTGAAATGGATTGAAAAAACCTGCTTACAAAAAAAAGGAAAACTCATCATACCTGCTTTTAGCGTGGGGCGAACACAGGAATTATTATTTGCCCTCAATCAACTTGATATGGAAAACAGCCTGCCTTCGGTACCGGTGTATGTTGACAGTCCATTGAGCAAAGAAGCCACTGAAGTTTTGAAAAATTATCCCCAATACTTTAATAAACGTGTCAGAAACATTATGCAATCTGATAAGGATCCGTTTGACTTTGAAGGATTGACATTCATAAAGACGGTGGAGGAAAGTAAGCGGCTGAATGAGTTGCCCAAACCCTGTGTTATCATTTCGGCAAGCGGTATGGCGGATGCCGGAAGGGTTAAGCATCATATCATGAACAATATTGGTGATGAAAAAAATACGATACTGATAGTTGGGTACTGTGAACCACGTTCTCTGGGCGGAAGATTAATGAATGGCGCCAAAGAAGTGAAAATTTTTGGGGATATGTACCGGGTAGAGGCAGAGGTTGGACAGATGCGCAGCATGAGTGCACATGGTGATTACGATGATCTTTGCCAGTTCCTTGCCTGCCAGAATCCATCCCTGGTGCAAACCCTTTTTCTGGTACACGGTGAATACGAAGTGCAGCAGGATTTTGCCGGCAGATTAAGGCGTAAAGGGTTTAGAGAAGTAGTCATTCCTGACAGGCATGATGAAGTAACCTTATAATTTTTTACAAAGTAGCATAGAGATTTTTTTACTGAGAATTGCGTTCATAAAAATCATAACAAGTATGCAGGGTGCAGATACTATTCAGGCTGAGATTAAAAAAATATGTCAGGAACATTTCGGGGAAGCTGATATCATCGTTCGCTCTCCGGGCAGGATTAACCTGATTGGTGAGCATACCGATTATAATCTTGGCTTTGTTTTACCCGCTGCTATTGATAAAGCGGTTTATATAGCCATCCGTAAAAGACCGGATAGGGAGATACATCTTTTTGCAGCTAACCTGAATCAATCGTATCATACAGCGTTTGGTTCTTTGCAACCTTCCCCTCTGCAATGGCCCGATTTTATACTTGGCGTGGCAGACCAGCTGGCTAAGGCTGGTTATGCATTAACAGGGTTTGATGCAGTAGTAATGGGTGATGTTCCATTAGGCGCAGGACTCTCTTCTTCTGCCGCGGTAGAATGCGCCACTGTATTTGCTTTGAATGAATTACTGGAACTGGGGTTAGCGAAAAAAGAGATGATATTGATGGCCCGGAAAGCGGAGAATGAATTTGCTGGGGTGCAATGTGGTATTATGGATCCGTTTGCAAGTATGTTTGGGAAAAAGGGACAGGTAATTAAATTGGATTGCCGTTCATTGGAATATGCTTATATGCCTTTTGAATACGATGCTATCAGTATCGTTCTTTTTGATACCGGTGTAAAACATTCCCTGGCTTCATCTGAGTATAATTTACGAAGGCAGGAATGTGAAGCGGGTGTTGCCATCATTCAAAAAAAATATCCGGCTGTTCAGCATTTGCGTGATGCGGGTATAGACATGATCAATGATTGTTTGATTGGAGGCAATCCGCTTGTTTATAATCGCTGTAAATATGTAGTGGAAGAAATTCAACGATTGCAGGATGCCTGTGATGATCTGGTAAGAAATGACCTTGTTTCTTTTGGTAAAAAAATGGTTGAAACACATGATGGGCTTAGCCAATTATACCAGGTAAGCTGTGCTGAAGCGGATGCACTGGTTACGATGGTGAGAAATGATGCTGCTGTATTAGGTGCGAGAATGATGGGGGGAGGTTTTGGTGGCTGTACCATTAATATTGTAAAAAAAGAAAAGGTTCATGAACTGATAAACAGGGTAACCGCTGTATACGCGGAACAGTTTGGGCAGCCATTAAAAACCTATGAAGTAAGTATTGCTGATGGCACGTCTTTAGTTATGTAATTCTTTCAAATTATTTTTACTCAATTATGCTACAAGCTTCCCCAACTGTTTATCAGAACCTGCTCCACCAATACCGGGAGGAAGCGAAAAATAATAAAAAACAGTTAGCCAATATCAGTATTCTACGGCTGATATTGTTTCTGCTGTTTGCCTGGTTTTTATATGCTTCTTTCAAAGAGAGGTTTTCAGGGAATGACCTGGCTTATGCCATATTTTTTATACTTGGATTTCTTGTTTCAGTATCCCGGGCAGAAGTTGTAAAGAAGAAAAATGCTCTTCTTCAGCAGTTGATACTGATTAATGAAAATGAAATCAATGTTTGCAAGGGCCTGCCTTCTTTTTTAGATGATGGTGCGTCATTCGCTACGGCAAAAGGGTTTACAGCAGATCTGTCTGTTTTTGGAAAATATTCCCTTTTTCAGTTAGTCAACAGAACCGGCAGTTTATCCGGAAAGCAGGCATTGTTTTTCAGATTAAGCAATCCTTTTACAGACGCAAGGTCTATTCAAAATTATCAGGCTTGTTTGCGGGAATTATCGGGCAAGACAGGCTTCAGTCAAAGTCTGCTGGCGCATACACTCTTATTAAAAGAGGCGGAAGCCCTGCCTGCATTGCAGTCGGAGATACCCGCGGGAAAGTTTACTGAATTAACAAACCGGTTCTGGTCAATACTTGCAATAGCATGGCCGGTTACAGGCGCTGTACTGGTTATATTTTTTGTTTGGAAAGATAACTATCGCCCATTGATAGCTTTTGGTATACTGGGTTTATTTTTATTATCCTTTGTTTTCAGAAAAACATCGGCGCTCTACCGGCAAATTTCAAAACGAAGTTATTTGTATAGCCAGTATGCAATCTGTTTTCGGTTAATTACCGCGGAATCATTTGTGCATCCCTATTTAATACAGAAGCAGAAGGAAATTTCGGAAGCCGCCGGCGCTTTTCAGCGGTTATCAAAATTAGGCGGGTTGTTTGATCTGCGATTAAACCTGTTTTCCTTTTTAATCAATGGATTGTTCTTATTTGAACTGCTCTGCGCAAGGGCTTATCTTTCATGGAATAGACAAAATCAGGAACATCTTAAAAATTGGTTTGCAACGATGGGAGAATTTGAGTTGCTGAATTCGTTGGCTACTTTCCATTTCAATCATCCTTCTTTTATTTTCCCCGAATTAGTTACTGACCGGTTAATTATCAGGGCATCAGCACTGGGTCATCCTTTGATGAAGGAAAATGAAGCGGTAAAGAATGATGTGTCTATGGGGGATACCTCAAAACTTCATTTGATTACGGGTTCTAATATGTCTGGTAAAAGTACTTTTTTGCGAACCCTTGGAATGAATATGATACTGGCCCAATCAGGCGCCCCTGTGTTTGCCATATCTTTTGAATTTCACCCGGTACGGTTATTAACTTCCTTTCATCACATTGATTCACTGGAAGAAAGTGAATCTTATTTTTATGCCGAATTAAAATGTTTGCATGAAATTATTGAATCCTTATCAGCGCCCGTACCTGCTTTGGTTTTACTGGATGAAGTAATGCGTGGAACGAACTCCAAAGACAAACATGATGGTACCGCATTGCTGATAAAAAAAATATTGCATTATCCCTGTCTGACTTTTATTGCTACGCATGATACGGAATTGGGCATACTTTCGGAAAGCCATCCGGGCCAGATAGAAAATTTCTGTTTTGAAAGCGAATTGAAAGAAACAGGATTATTTTTTGACTTTACGATACGTAGGGGTGTGGCACAAACAAAAAACGCCACCTACCTGATGAAGCAGATGGGAATCATTTGATGCAGTATAGCTATTCAAGTAACTTAACAACCCTGGTCATTTTTCCATCCCCGTTAACACCTTCTAAAACAATCTGTAATTTTTTGCTGATATCGTTATTGTAGAACTGTATCCTTACCCTTGGATTTTTCTTATTGGTAATTATATATGGATTCCAATATAGGGTTGATCTGATATCTGTTTCAAAGTTTTCGCCCGGTTTATCATACTGGGGTTGGTAAAATTCTTTGAATTTTGAATAGCCACCCAGAATGGTGTTCTCCAGTCCCTTGCTGTTGGGAGATGCTTTATTCCCATCGCCCCCCTTCTTTGTATAAATGGCTATGGCGCCTCCACTGCCACCACCCATTGATCCAAAGAAAGGTGGCCTGAATACTTTCACCAGCGCAATATCTTTTACAGAAACATTCTGCACCATATCCAGGCTGGATTGCATCTCATTTAAAAAAACATCCGGCGTAGATCCTCTCCAGCTCATGGTTGCCTGTGCGCCCGAGCCGGAAATAGATAAACCTGCTACTTTACCCTGCAGAAAAGTTAAGATATCAAGGGAAGTCATCGCTGCGGGGTCATCCAGCAGATCAAATGAATACCCATCGCCCCCGGAAAATAAGCCGGTGGCATATTTTTCCTCTGTGAGTTGTGCTTTGGATTTCACGCGCGATTTAACGATCACTTCCTGCAGCGTGGCCGTGGCCATTCTTCTTTTCAACTGCTCCTGTTGATCCAGAAAATAGTTCATTTTTATTTTGGCGAGGCTGTCACTCCAGGTTACCGGCCGGTAGGTTTCCGGATATTGTATGGTTTTGCGCGTTTGCTTTAATAACCCGTTTTCAAATTGTACCTGGGTAATATCCGTTAATTTGGCATTACCATTGAAGCTGTAAAATATTCTTGCGGTATCATAAAAGAAGATTCCATTCTGTTCAAAACTGCCATCTTTCTCTACCGGTATAAAAGCGAAATTTTTACTGCTGTCTTTACCCGCTATAATCAGGTTGAGTACAAGAGGCGTATTGGTGCTGATAGATTTCATGCCAAATACTTTCCCTTTAATGGAAAGCATATCAGTTTCTTTCGGATACTTTCTTTCAGGAACCATCCCCGCTTTTATTTTGTCCCAGTCAAACCTGCGCCAGCCATTGGTTAACATTACCAGGTCAAGGTTTGCCGTAATACTATCGGCATCGCTGGTTAAATAATAGCCAGGGTTGTATATTTTTCCTTTGATAGCATCACTCAATACGAGATCTGAATAAATGGTGTTTGCATCAGGTGTAACAATTGTGGCGTCTGTTACTGAAACGGACATATTGGTAAATGCCGTATCAGATACAGATATATCAAATACATTCTTACCTCTTTTTTCGAGGTTGACCAATTGGGGTGTTACTTTGGCATTGAATTCATGTAGCCGGTTATTTACAAAAATAATCCGTTCTGCTACCGGTACCCAGTCTGAAGTGAATAATGAGAATTGTAAAATACCCGTTGGTAATTCATCAATAGGTATCTCTGCATTTAATAAAGTTTTTTCTGAAGCGTTGATGCTTACGGTATAAAACAGGTTCTGGTTCATATGTACCAGTAACTTCATTTTTTTAAAATCATCTCCCGCATTTTTTGTTCTTTCTACCTGGACGAGTGCTTTTTCATTGGTTGTTTTGATGGTTAACCCGGCGCCTTCGGATTTATGTATAATAAGAGGGGTAGTGCCGGGTTTTCCGTTTTCGTCTGTCCATTTTAACAGGTAAGCCTCTTCCTGTTTGGGTGTTAATGAGAATATGCCCATGCCATCATGCTTAACTTTCAGGGTATCGAGAACCTTATTCTTTTCATTCACCAGCAAACCTTTAATCCGTACCGGAATACCAAATTGATTAGTGGCTTTGAAAGCAACACGGGTTGTTAAACCATTTACCAGGAACCCACCTTCCGGGAAAGTTTCTACTTTGGTTTTAAATACGACCGGTTTTTTGTTGGATGGAATGATGGGTGTATTGATCATTACATCCCGCTCATAGGAAAAAGCGGCATCATCGTTGAGCATCCAGCGTGTATAGGCTTTTATATGGATGAAATGGCCGGTATAATTCGGGGATAAATCAAAAGAACCTTTCGCGGTAGACTGATAGAGTGGCGCCACCGTTTGTTTGATCATGTACCCTGAGGTGTCGTACCATTCCACATAAATATTTTTACTAAGGCTGGTTAATTCGGAACCTGATAAAATGTATATTTTATACCAGATGGTTTCCTCTTTATTATAAATCGATTTGTCAAAATGAATGTGAATCTTTTCGGTAGGGAATTCTTCGGCATAAACGGCCATCATAGAATCGGGCTGCTGGGAAAGGGCAACCTGAAATATAAAAACGGCCGGAACGGTTGCCAATAAACGAAACAAGCGTATTTGCATCTCACTATAAATTGTTTTGCAAGATAAAAGCTAAGTTTAAAGAACAGGATTTTAATTATTAACTTAAGTTGTTAATTCATTCTGTTTCTCATCAACATTAATAAGCCTGTAGAAGACAGAGCTTTTTGAGAAGGATATTAAAAACTCGGTACCGATATACTTACCCCGGTATTCGTATAAGAAAATCTGATTCCCGTCTTCTTCTACCTGCCCGATAAT
The DNA here is from genome assembly GCA_964359445.1 of uncultured Sediminibacterium sp. GTDB lineage: Bacteria > Bacteroidota > Bacteroidia > Chitinophagales > Chitinophagaceae > Sediminibacterium. The sequence goes on from CAYHTC010000016.1 coordinate 7,013, forward strand.
CGTTCTCTCCACATTATTGTAGCTATAGGTGATACGCTGCTTCAAATCATCAAATGATTTGCTTTTGTGCTTGGTGATATATTCAAAATTGTTCTGCTTCAAAGCCGATTGATTAGGATTGAGAAAATGCGAACCTTCTTTGTTACAGGCCGTAAAAAATACTTCAGAAAATGCTCCGGAAGGTACGAAACTTGTTTGAGTACCAAACTAAATACATTTTAGCTTTCAATTTTATTTTCATACGATTTCTTCGTAATTTACACCCCGATAGACGGAATTCTTTACATCTTACTCTTGTATATGGGGTCGGTTTCATTGATCGCTTTACTGGTTGCAGCGGTTGCTTTTTCTGCCGGTGGAATCCTGATAGGGCAGATTCTGGTAAAAGGAAGTAAAAATCCTCAAAAGGGCCAGGCTTACGAATGCGGTATCCCAACCGACAGTTCTCCCTGGCACCAGTTTAATGTAGGTTACTATCTCTTTGCTTTATTATTCCTGATTTTTGATGTTGAACTTATATTCCTGTATCCCTGGGCGGTGGTGGTGAAAAAAGTGGGTATTGTAGCTTTATTTGAGATACTGGTGTTCATTTTTATTTTATTCATGGGTTTCTTATATGCCCATAAAAAAGGAGCATTAAAATGGAGCTGAATCAAGGATTGGCGGTGGATACAAAGGAATTTCCAGGACAGATACATCAAACACCCGGAGGAGGAATTGTGGTGAGTACATTTGATGGTATCATTAACTGGGCACGCTCTAACTCTTTATGGCCACTCACTTTCGCTACCAGTTGCTGTGGTATTGAAATGATGTCTGTAGCCGCAGCTAAATACGATTTTTCCAGGTTTGGTTTTGAAGTGGCCCGTGCCACACCCCGCCAGGCAGACGTGATCATCATTGCCGGTACCATTGTGAATAAGATGGGGCCTGTGTTAAAGAGGCTCTACGACCAGATGGCGGAGCCCAAATATGTAATTGCCATGGGCGCCTGCGCCATTAGCGGGGGGCCATTCTTTTATAATACCTATTCTGTTGTAAAAGGAGCGGACCATATTATACCGGTTGATGTGTACATTCCGGGTTGCCCACCGAGGCCGGAAGCTTTATTGCATGCACTCATCGCCCTGCAGGAAAAAATAAAAAGCGGTTTAACCAGAGAGCAAATACGAGAAGTATCAAAAGCTTAGTGTTAATATAGCATTATGAGTAACGAAGAAATAAAGGAGTATGTTACCAGTATTGCCCCTGCGGCAACTTTCGATGAATCCGGCGAATGGCTTACTATCATGGTAGAACCTGGCACATGGAAAGAACTGGCTCAACAGCTTCGTAATGGAATATTGCATTTCGATTATTTGTTTTGTCTTACCTGCATCGACTGGAAAACCCATTTAACCGTTGTTTATCATCTGTCATCCACCTCTCATCGTCATAATATTGTTGTAAAAGCACAACTGGATGCAACAAAACCTGCAATAGAAACCGTTTCTGGTATCTGGCGCACTGCCGAATTTCATGAGAGAGAAGCATTCGAACTGTTTGGTGTAATATTTCTGCATCATCCGGATTTGAGGAGATTGATATTGACTGATGATTTTGAGGGTTTCCCTTTGAGAAAAGATTTTGAGGATACTATCAACATGATAAAACTATAGCCGGGCAATGTACACGCAAACAGAGATCATAAAAGATACTACCATCAACGGCTCCGAAGGAGAACTGGTGATCAATGTTGGTCCGCAACACCCCGCCACACACGGTGTTTTGCATTTGGTGATCACACTGAATGGTGAAACGATCAAGAAAATTGAACCACACCTCGGTTATATTCATCGCTCTATTGAAAAAATGTGTGAGAGCCTTACTTTCCGGCAGTTTATCTATGTAACCAGCCGGATGGATTATCTCTCAGCGCATATCAATAACCAGGCCTGCGCGCTTTGTGTAGAAAAGGGTTTACAGTTAGAAGTGCCTGCCAGGGCAAAAGTGATCAGGGTATTGATGAGCGAACTTACCCGTATTGCTTCTCACGAACTGTGGCTCGGCGCGATGGCAATGGATCTCGGCGCATTCACTCCTTTCTTTTATACATTCCGTGAACGCGAAATGATTAATGAAATCATGGAAGAAACCTGCGGCGCCAGACTTACGATGAACTATATGGTAGCAGGTGGGGTTTCAATGGATCTGCATCCCGACTTTCAGCGAAAAGTAAAACTATTTGTTACGCAATTCAAAGAAAGGATAACTGAATTTGACGACCTGATTACCAATAATATTATTTTCCAGAACAGGATGAAGGGTGTGGGTGTACTCTCCGGAGAGGATGCTATTTCTTATGGTTGCACCGGTCCGGTAGCCCGTGGAAGTGGCGTTAGTTCTGATATTCGTAAACTTTATCCTTATGATGGCTATGATGCAGCAGTCTTTGATGAAGTACTGGAAACAGCAGGTGATTCTTATGCAAGATACCTGGTGCGGTTGAGAGAGATGCACCAGTCTATACGGATTATCGAACAATTAATTGATGCAATACCCGAAGGCGATTTTCAGGCAAAAACCAAAGCCGTGCTGAAATTGCCCAAGGGTGAATTTTATACCAGAGTGGAAACAGCAAGAGGGGAATTAGGGGTATACATTGTGAGTGAAGGCGGTACCACACCTTACAGGATCAAATTCCGTTCGCCGGGATTTTCTAATCTCTCTGCCCTGCATCATATGGCAAAAGGCAGCAAGATCGGGGATCTGATGGCAACGATGGGAACGCTGGATTTGGTGATACCGGATATTGACAGATGATGTTTGTGAGATGACTGACGACTCACGAAAAAGCTATAAACGATTTAAAAATTAAGTCATCGATGTTTAGTTTAGAAGGCATAACAAGTTCCCTGCACCAATGGCTTTACGCTACATTGTCGCCCACGCTTGCATTGTTGGCAGAGTGTGTGATTGTGATATTGCTGGCTATCGCTTTATTTGCTGCACTGGGCCTGGTATTGGTATTGATGGAAAGAAAAGTAGCGGCCCATATACAAATTCGCTTAGGGCCAAACAGAGTGGGTCCGGGCGGAATGTTTCAAACGGTGGCTGATACGTTGAAGTTGATTATGAAAGAAGGATTAACGCCTGATAAAGCGGATAAATTTCTGTTTAACCTGGCCCCTTTTATTGTGATGATTGTTGCGATGCTCCTGCTGGCGCCCATTGCTTTTGCCAAAGGTTTCCAGATATGGGATATTAATATCGGCGTATTATATATATCTGCTATTTCCTCACTTTCTGTTATCGGTATTCTGATGGCGGGATGGGCGAGTAATAGTAAATATTCCTTACTGGGCGCTATGCGCAGCGGGGCACAGATTGTGAGTTATGAATTATCTGCCGGCCTCGCGGTTTTATCTATCGTGGTATTATCCGGAAGCCTGCAAATATCTGATATCATCGCGGCACAGGAAAATGGCTGGTGGTTATTTAAAGGACATATACCGGTAATTATTTCTTTTGTCATATTCATTATTGCCGTAACCGCAGAAACCAATCGCGCGCCATTTGACCTGGCAGAAGCCGAATCTGAATTAACGGCCGGCTTTCATACAGAGTATTCAGGCATGCGGTTCGCGTTGTTTTTCCTGGCGGAATACATTAATATATTTATTGTTTGTGCCATCGGCACCACGCTGTTTTTAGGCGGATGGATGCCTTTGCATATCGGTCATTGGAGTGGGTTTAACCATATTATGGATTATATCCCCTCCTCAATATGGTTTTTTGGAAAAACCATTTTCCTGATTTTCCTGATCATGTGGTTCCGCTGGACATTTCCGAGATTGAGGGTAGACCAATTATTAAACCTTGAATGGAAATACCTGTTACCGATCAGTATGCTCAATTTAATATTAGTAACCATTATCGCGATATTTGGATGGCATTTTTAAAACCCGTAACCCGAAACTGAATACATGTTTTTGAAAGAGTATATATCAGATGTTTATCACGGAGTAACCTCATTGCTTAAGGGCATGCGGCAAACCGGGTATTATTTCTTTCATCCAAAAGAGATCATCACAGAACAATATCCGGATAACCGGGCTACACTGAAATTGGCGGATCGCTTCAAAGGAGAAGTGGTGATGCCTCATGATGAAAATAATGAACATACCTGCACCGGATGTACAGCCTGCGAACTGGCCTGTCCGAATGGAACCATCAAAATCATTACCAGGTTTGATATTACACCCGAAGGCAAGAAGAAAAAAGCGATTGATACTTTTATATATCATCTGGAATTATGTACTATGTGTAATTTATGTGTTCAGGCATGCCCGTCGGATGCCATTATAATGGCGCCCAATTTCGAACATAGTGTGTATGACAGGAGTAAGCTTACCAAAAAATTAAATTTACCGGGATCAAAAGTCAGGGAGGGCGTTGAATAATGAGTGCATCTGCTATTATATTTTATGTAATTGCCGCTTTCCTTCTGGGAACAGGAATATTAGCGGTTACCGCTAAAAAGATATTCCGTGCGGCTATCTGGCTGCTACTCTCTTTAGTGGGAATTGCATCTTTATATTTCTGGATGGCAGTAGAGTTTGTGGCGGCTGTTCAGATTATTGTGTATGTAGGCGGTATTGTTGTGTTGATTATTTTTTCCATTTTCTTAACACAGCAATCTGGTAAGGAAATGCCTAAGCCTTCTTTACAGCGGATCATTTTCTCCCTGCTTGCGGCGGTATTTGGTTTGGCATTTACACATAAATTAATCATTGACCACGGATTTGATCATGCGGTGAGCCAGCCATTCAAAGTTGCCGTTTCTGATATTGGATTACAAATGCTTAGTACAACAGAACATGGATATATACTGCCCTTTGAAGTGGTGAGTATGTTATTACTGGCCGCAATGGTAGGTTGTATTGTTATCGCTATGAAGAGTAACCAAACCACTATTCCCTCACCCCAAAATACGGAGGAGAACTGATATGAACGATGTACCCCTGTCACATATCCTATTTGTTAGTACAGCGCTGTTTTTTACCGGCATGTACGGCCTGTTTACACGCAGGAACATGATCACTATGCTCATGTCGATCGAATTGATGCTCAATAGTGTGAATATCAATTTTGTGGCTTTCAATAAATACCTGTTCCCCGGAAATCTGGACGGTATCTTTTTTACCATTTTCATAATAACCATTGCCGCTGCGGAAGCGGCCATAGCCATAGCCATTATCATCAATCTATACAGAAGTCATCGGTCCATTGATGTGGAAGATGCTACCGAACTGAAATTTTAAGAAATGCCGAACTACGCTTACATAATATTGATCCCATTGCTGCCACTGGCAACATTTATTGTATTGGGCCTGTTCGGCAGAAAATATTTCAAAACATTTTCAGGAACGATCGGTACGGTATCCCTGCTCACTTCCACCATTTTATCTTTTGTTGCGGCTAACCAATATTTTTTTGCAGATGGGAAGGTGAACGGTATCTATCAAAAGATCATTGCTTTTAAATATACCTGGCTCGAATTTTCTCCCAATGTGTCAATTGATATGGGTATCATCGTTGATCCTATCTCTGTTATGATGCTCGTGGTAGTAACCTTTGTCTCACTCATGGTGCATGTATTCAGTCTTGGATATATGAAAGGTGAAGAACGTTTTGCAACGTATTATGCATTCTTATCCCTGTTTACTTTTTCCATGCTGGGATTAATACTTTCCGGCAATATTTTCCAGGTATATATTTTCTGGGAGCTGGTGGGTGTTTCTTCCTTCTTATTGATTGGCTATTATTTTGAAAAACCATCGGCCGTGGCCGCTTCTAAAAAAGCGTTTATCGTAACACGCTTTGCGGACCTTGGCTTTCTCATCGGAATTTTAATATTAGGTTTCTATGGTGGCACATTGGATATTGGCATTTTGATTGAAAGGCTAACTTCCGTTCAGTCGCCCGAATACACCGGTATAGCAGCGGCCGGGTTTTTAGGGGTGTCCGCTTTAACCTGGGCCTTAACCCTGGTATTTATTGGTGGTGCCGGTAAATCGGCCATGTTCCCGCTGCATATCTGGTTACCCGATGCAATGGAAGGCCCTACACCTGTATCGGCTTTAATACATGCCGCAACCATGGTAGTGGCGGGGGTATACCTGGTAGCCCGATTATTTCCTGTATTTAATATGGATGCCGCGGCGTTGCAAATAGTAACCTATACGGGTGCTTTTTCCGCATTGCTGGCCGCGATAATTGCCTGTACACAAACAGATATCAAAAGAGTGCTGGCTTATTCCACCATGTCGCAGATCGGTTATATGATGTTTGCATTGGGCGTTTCTAAATATGGGGGTGAAGATGGGTTGGGATATATGGCTTCCATGTTCCATTTGTTCACGCATGCTTTCTTTAAATCTTTATTATTCCTGGGTGCCGGCACTGTTATCCATATGGTGCATAGCAACGATATGAAAGATATGGGTGGATTGCGTAAACTGATGCCGGTAACCCATATTGCTTTCCTGATTGCCTGCCTGGCTATTGCGGGTATCCCGCCATTTGCGGGTTTCTTCAGTAAGGAAGAAATATTACTGGCCGCTTTTCATTCCAATAAACTGATCTATGGTGTGGCATTGTTTACCGCGGCGCTTACCGCATTCTATATGTTCCGTTTATATTTTTCTATTTTCTGGAGCAAAGAATCTACTGTGCAGTCACATGGTGAAGCACCATTGTCTATGAAGTTACCTTTAGTCATTCTCGCTGCCTGTGCAGTGGGCGTTGGGTTCGTACCTTTTTCTTCTTTGGTAACCTCTGATGGGGAAGCATTGGAAACACATATGGATATTACATTTTCCATAGCTCCTGTTGGATTAACACTGATTGCTATCCTGCTGGCATCCTATTTATATAAAAAGAAGAATGATAAGCCTGCAAAACTGGCCGCTTCCTTTGGCGGATTTTACCAGGCTGCCCATAAAAAATTTTATGTTGATGAGGTATATCTCTTCATCACCAAAAAAATTGTTTTCCCGCTGGTTGGTCAGCCAATCGCGTGGATAGACAAACATATTGTAGACGGGTTTATGAATTTGCTGGCTTCCATCACCGCAAAAATTTCAGCACTAATTAAAGGGGTACAATCCGGTAAAGTGCAGAATTACGCGTTGTATTTTTTTAGTGGTATCGCGGCATTAGCCGTATTATTTATTTACTTATGGAAATGATTATCACATGAATCTGTCATTACTCATACTATTACCCCTGCTTACCGCAGTAACCATTCTTTTCTGTAATGGACTGAAGCAGGTAAGATCCGTTGCCCTGGCAGGTTCTGCGGCACAACTGTTACTGGGTATTTTCTTACTGGTGGTGTACTGGCAGGAAAGAAATACCGGCAATCTGTCGCCGATGTTATTCGAGTATTCCGTTACCTGGTTTGCTCCTTTGCATATTAATTATCATATTGGCGTAGATGGTATTTCCATCGCCATGATCCTGCTAACCGCGTTTGTAGTAGTAGCGGGTATATTGGTTTCCTGGACGATGGAAAAGCTAAGTAAAGAATTCTTTTTCTTATTGGTTTTTCTCAGCCTGGGTGCTTACGGGTTCTTTATTTCATTGGATCTTTTCACTTTATTTTTCTTTTTAGAGATCGCGGTTATTCCAAAATTCTTATTGATCGGCATTTGGGGCAGCGGCAAAAAAGACTACAGCGCCATGAAGCTTGCTTTGATGCTGATGGCGGGTTCTGCTTTAGTGTTTGTAGGGCTGATGGGCGTATATTATCAAACCGGCAGTTTGGATATAATGCAGATAGCTCAAATGCACATTCCTTTGGAAGTGCAGAAATTCTTTTTCCCTTTTGCCTTTATTGGATTTGGCATATTCGCTGCTTTGTTTCCCTTTCATACCTGGGTGCCCGATGGGCATGCTTCCGCTCCTACGGCGGCATCCATGTTCCTTGCCGGAATTTCAATGAAACTGGGTGGATACGGCTGTTTGCGGGTAGCTACCTTTTTGATGCCCGATGCCGCTCATGCTTATTCATGGATCATTATTCTGCTGGCGACCATTGCGATTATTTATGGCGCCTTCGCTACCATGATGCAGACTGATCTGAAATACATCAATGCTTACTCATCGGTAAGTCACTGCGGATTTGTGATACTGGGTATCGGTATGCTAACAGAAACCTCTATTAATGGCGCGGTACTCCAAATGGTTTCTCATGGTTTGATGACGGCCCTTTTCTTTGCCGCTATTGGAATGATTTACAGCAGAACGCATACCCGTATGGTGGCGCAATTAGGCGGATTATTAAAAGTGATGCCTTTTATCTCTACTGTATTTGTTATAGCCGGTTTATGTTCCCTTGGCCTTCCGGGTTTTAGTGGATTTGTGGCTGAAATGACCGTGTTCATGGGCTCCTGGCAGCATCCGGATACTATGTACCGGCTGGCAACTATCTTATCCTGCGCTTCCATTGTAGTAACAGCGGTATATATATTGCGTGCCGCGGGGAAAACGGTAATGGGACCGATTACGGATAATGCTTATTTACAGTTAACAGATGCCGGATGGAATGAAAAATTAGCAGCAGCCATTTTAATTATTGGAATTGTATTGATAGGTGTGGCGCCATTCCTGATTAACCAACTGATCGGACCGGGAACAGAAAATATCTTTCAACAGGTTGGGAAAGCCATTACCCTTAAATAACAAGCATGATGTTAGTTGATTTTTTTATATTACTTAAACAGGAACTGGCAATCACGGTCATCATATTCCTGCTGCTTTTTATCAAATTGGGTAAAGACAGGACTAATGAAAGCCTGCTGATCATTATCAATAGCCTGTTATTTCTCAATTTTGTTACCGGATTCTGTTGCAGCCGGGAGGGTATGCTGTTTAATGATATGTTCCGGACAAGTAAACTGATCGTTCTGGAAAAAAATATCCTCAACCTGGCCATCTGGCTGATTTCTCTTCAATCGTATGTCTGGTTAAAAACGCATAAGCACCTTATTGAGTTTTATATCCTGCTGCTCACAACCTTATTGGGTATGTTCTTTATGATCTCCGGTGGTAACTTACTGATGTTTTACCTGGGACTGGAAATGTCAACCATACCATTGGCCGCCGCGGCTAATTTTGATCTGTTTAAACGTCAGTCATCGGAAGCCGCTATGAAACTTATCATTTCATCCGCGTTTTCATCAGGGTTATTATTATTCGGTATTTCTTTGTTGTATGGAACCTCCGGCACGTTAACGTATAGTATGTTAACTACCCATTTGAATGGTGCCCCTTTACAAATCTTTGCATTTATCTTATTGATATCCGGATTCTCTTTTAAAATTTCGGCGGTACCGTTCCACCTATGGACGGCTGATGTATATGAAGGGGCGCCTGTGGCAGTTACCTCGTACCTGTCTGTGGTTTCGAAGGCCGCGGTGTTATTTGTTTTTGTTTCTGTTCTGTATACTACTTTCAGGCCCCTGGCTGATGTATGGTATAATATCCTCTTTATACT
>CAYHTC010000017.1:0-16325 GCA_964359445.1 uncultured Sediminibacterium sp.
GCGGTATACCTGACTGGAGAAGCTTTTTTTGTGGTCACCAAAAATCACGAAAAACCTTTTCTGGTATACTATAATAATATAGTGACAAGGGTTCTGGGAACTTCCTTTACCATTAAAACAAATAATAGTACTAAAAATGTGGAAGTGTCTGTGAGAACCGGAAAGGTTCAGGTTTTTGAGAATAAGTATATGTCAACAGGAACCGCTTCACGTGATGAAGCGAAAAGTGTTATATTAAAACCTAATCAGAAAGCGATGTATAATCCACTACACCATGACTTTCAAACTACGATAGCCGACTCTATACATCCCCTGGTGAGTTTTCCGGATATGGATAAGAATGTTATACACAGTAAACTAACCGGGTCTTTCATTTTTCAAAAGGCAACCAGTTTAAAAAATATATTCTCGCAATTAGAATCAGTTTATGGAATAGAAATAGTGGTAGATAATGATAACATTTATAACTGTGTGTTTACAGGAGATGTTTCAACGCAGGAGATGTTGGAAAAGCTGCATATTATTTGCCTTACGATAGGTGCCGCTTATGAAGTAAATGGAACTAAAATACTGGTTACCGGTAAGGGATGTAACGGAGCCGGAATTAATAATATTAATTAAAAATATATATTATGACTTGATCAAAAAAACAAAAAAGCCGATAATGATGGAACATTACCGGCTTCGCAAAAACCTTTCGGTATGCTGATTTTGTCCGTAAATGACTATTAAACGACCAAAACTTCTCAAATTTATGAAAAAAAAGCAACGTTTCGTTGCTTCAATCTTTATTGTCATGAAGTTTACGATTGCCCAGTTCCTCATTTCTATCGTATGTTCTTCTGTTCTTTTTGCCAATAATGTTGAAGCCCAATCGGTTTTAGAAAAACCGATCACGTTAAAAATCAATCATGTTGAATTGTACAAGGTTTTTAAGCTTATTGAAAAGCAAACCGATGTCAGGTTTAACTACAGTTCAAATTCGATTAATGTAGATAACCAGGTAACCTACAAAGCGGAAAATAAAAAGCTGAAATTTTTATTAGACGATATTCTGTTTCCTTTTTCTATTGGATATAAGGAGTTAAATGGACAGATTGTTCTTTTTCCAAATAAGACACAGCCGGGCGCAGGGGAAAGCGAAAAGAAATTTGATCCCATTGCCGAAGCAGCCGCTATAGATACAACCATTTCCGGTGTGGTAACTGATGAAACCGGAAAGGCGCTGGAAGGTGTTTCTGTTAAAGTAAATGAAAGCGGGGCCATCTCAGTTACCAGGGGAAAGGGACTGTATAGTATTACTGTTCCAAATCTGAAATCAACACTGGTGTTCAGTTTTGTTGGTTTTGCTACGCAACAGGTTAAACTGAATGGCAGCCGGAGTATCAACGTCAGTTTAAAATCTGAAACAACAGCATTGAATGAAGTAGTGGTAACAGCCCTTGGTATCTCCAGAAAAAAGCGTTCTTTAGGTTATTCAGTAGCTGATATCAAAGGAACAGAACTTACCAATGGAGGAAGTTCAAACCTGGTAAAATCACTCGATGGTAAAATGAGTGGTGTTAATTTTACCCAGGCGAGTACAGATCCGGCGGGATCTGTTTTTATTACCATCCGTGGTGCAACCAGTTTAAGCCTTCCCAATTCTACGGTAAATAGTCAGCCACTATATATAATTGATGGTATCCCATTGGGTACGGCCAGCATTACCAATAAAAACGGGGTTGATTTCGGGAACCTGCTTTCCCAACTGAATCCGGAAGATATTGAAAGTATATCAGTACTGAAAGGCGCCAGTGCAGGCGCATTATATGGTTCACAGGCAGGTAATGGTGTAATTATGATCACTACCAAATCCGGAAAAGATGCAAAAAAAGGAATTGGCGTTTCTTTTAATACATCCATGGTAGTGGATCATCCCTTTAACTTCTTCCAAACGCAAACCGATTATGGTGTGGGTATCAGAAGTTCGGTATATGTGCCCGGCGGTGGTTATGACTGGGGTCCGAAACTGGATGGATCATTTAATATTTCCAGATGGAATACACTTACACAGGCAAATGAAACGGTTCCCTTTCTGGCCACTAAAGAAAATCGACTTCAGCAGTTTATGCAGAATGGAGCAACGAATAATTATAATGTTAGTGTAACAGGTAATTCTGATAAGGGTTCCTTTCGGTTCTCTGTTGGTAAGATGTCTAATATTGGGGTAATGCCTAATAACGCTACAGACAGAATGACTGTAAACCTGAATGCAAGTTATAATGTTACCAATAAGGTAAAGATTTCAGTAAGTAGTAATTATGTTGCACAATACTCTCCCAATAAATCAGCTTCCAATAATGATGCGGTTGAATTGCTGACTTTTGCTTTTCTGGCCCATTTCCAGCCTGTAAAAGAAATGCAGAATATATGGCTGAAGGGATATGAAGGTATCAAACAAAATGCACCCGCGTTTAAGTCAAATGGTGAGCCTTATGCAGACAATCCCTATATGTTCACACATGGTGAGATCAATACATACCGGAAAGATAACTTCTTTGGAAAGGCTGAACTGGAATGGAAATTGTCTGATCCACTTAAGTTATTGGTAAGATCAGGGATGGACTATAATGGAGACAATTATGAATACAAATTGTCGAAAGGGTTTACAGATCTGAATAAAAAAGATGGACGGTATTCTATTCAAACACAGAGTACATTTTCTGTGAACTCAGATGTAATGCTGGTATGGAACAAAGACTTTAAGAAAATTTCTACAAGTGCCACTGCTGGTTATAACTATGTGTATGGCAACTCCTATTTTTCAAGCGCCAATGCTGATAAACTGGTACGCGCAAACGATTTTAGTTTGGGTAATGCTGTTGCCGGAACCTTAACTGCCAATAATTCATGGGGTACCGGTAAAACGCAAAGTGGCTATTTAACTACACAAATAGGCTATGACAACCAGGTTTATCTTGATTTTTCCGGCAGATACGATCAGAGCGGAATTCTGGAAGAGGATAAAAATCATCATTTTTATCCTTCCGCCGCCATCAGTTGGATTACATCAGAAACTTTTAAACTGCCTTCTTTTATCAACCTGTTTAAACTCAGAGGGGGTCTTGCCCAGGTGGGCCATGGAATTGGCAAGCCCAGGAGCAATAATACGTTCAGTTTTAATCCTGTTGATTATTGGGCAGTAAAAATATTGAATATAGGAGGGCAATTGGTTGACCCGGATATCAAGTCTGAAGTTACCAATTCTTATGAAGGCGGCTTCGATGTGGTACTTGCCAACAAACGCATTTCAGCTGATTTCACCGTATTCAAGAAAACACATGAAAACCAGCAGGATTTTATTCCTACTTCTCCGGGCACAGGCTATTCAGGTATGTTAACCAATGTAGGAACTGTAGAAGCGAAAGGTATTGAGATAGGGCTGACTGTTGTGCCCGTTAAATCTAAAAACTGGAATTGGGATATCTCTGCTTACTATACCAAGACAGATGCCCATATTACTAAATTGTCAAAGACCTATATTCCTAATGGATATACTTTTTATGGTAATGGACCAAACATAAACTTAAGAATGGCCGAGGGTGACCGTATCGGTACCCTTTGGGAAAATAATGTATTTCAAAGGATGCCCTCTACCAGTAAGTATGCCGGAATGCTGGTATTGGATAATACAGGAAACTGGAAATATTCTTCATTGGAAAAAGACAGAAAATCTATCGGGAATTATAACCCTGATTTTATTTTGGGTGTAAATTCATCGGTTCGGTATAAAGCGTTCAAACTTTCGGTTGTAGCCAGCCTTAGGGTTGGAGGACAATATGTGTCGAATGTAACCAGGCGATCAACTACCAATGGACACTCTTTGTTGACTATCGGAGATTTGGTAAATGGTCCAAATGACTATACGGTAGGTGGGCGTGACGCGCAATCCGGAGGGCTCAGATGGCCAGCCTGGCAATTAATGAAATACCCCTATATGATGGCCCTGGTTAAGAACTATGCAAATTATGGTGCGTATGCACAGGATGCTTCGTACTATAAAGGCGTTTGGTTAAAACCCGGCGGAGATCCAAATAACGATAATGATTATATCGTTAATGGCGCCGATTCACTGGCTACTTTCTATGCATTACCAGGATTAGTTCTTGGCACGCAATACTGGAGTTTTTCTCAGACACTTATTCGTGATGCTACCAACCTGAAAGTAAAGGAAATCGTTTTGGAATATGGCATTCCTTCCAGGTTTCTGGAACGCTTCAAAATCCAAAATTTAACGGTTGGTTTCGTTGCGAGGAATATTTTTCAGTGGAATAAGAGTGGAGAGCAGGGAGATCCTGAAGCCGCCTTCGAAGGAATCGGGGTGAATCAGGGAATCATTGGTAAGGCATTACCATCCATTGCTTCTTATGGATTTAAATTGGCAGTTACCTTTTAATTTAATCTTAATCTTTCACAGATATGAAAAAGTTCTTGATAATATTAATTGGCCAGTTATGCATCCTTTCATCTTGTCAGAAAACAGCATTCAGGCAAGACGAGCTATTGGCTAAACGGGATGCACTGGAATCAGCAGAACCTAATCTGCTGCTGTCTTCCATCATTCAAAAATCTGCTTTCCTTTATCAAAATAAAAGCGGGATGGGGGCAACCAATCTAGCGGTTACCGTTCAATATATGGAAGGCAACAGAAACAGCGATGATAATACCTACCTGAATTTCAGACTGCCCAAATCAGATTTGTATGAATACACCGGCGTGATCAAATTGATCAATGCGGCTGTAATAAATGTAAACGCGAAGGGGCTGAAAACACACGAAGGCGTATTCAGGATATTTCAATCGCTGCTTTGGTCAGCCGTTACTGATCTGTATGGCGATATATTCTATACGGAAGGCCTTCGCGGACAGGATGGTATCCTTTTTCCGAAATTTGATGAGCAAAAAGACATTTATCCTGCACTGATTAAAAATTTAAAAGACGCCGCACAGTTGCTGACCGATGGAAAAGAATCTTTGGATAAAGTGTATGATATTATGTATGCCGGTGATAAAACCAAATGGATCAAACTGGCTAATTCACTGCGTTTGCGGTTATTGATCAGGGAAAGTAATAAGGTTCCCAATGCGGCTGAGATACTGGCTGTTTCAGCATTGCCCTTAATAAGTGATGTTCCGGATAATGCCGCAATACCCTATATTGATGGTGATAAATCCATGGCTTCGCCGATGGGAAGAACCAACCTGGATCCCGCAGGGAACTTTTTGATATTCAGACCCTGTAAAACTTTAGTAGATACCTTAAAAGCCCTGAATGATGAGCGATTAAAGGTATGGGTGGCCCCGGTAGAAAAACCATGGGCGGCCTCTGTTGATTCTGTTACGCTCAACGCAGGTAAAAGATCCATTACTGTAAAAGGGTACACCTACAATTACCAGTGGGAATATATTGACAGGGACAATGCAAAAATTAAAACAATACTTCCTTTCATCATAGATTCAATGACCACCTATACCGGTTATCCCTCAGGCGTTTCTGTTCAGGTAATAAATGCCAATGGCAGCTATGATTTTGCTGATACCAGAGGTAATTATAAGATATCTATGTTCTCAAAATTGTTTAACGAAAATGCGAATCCATTACTGAAGGCAACTATCATGCAGGCTGATGAGGTTCAGTTTCTCCTGGCAGAAGCGGTAGTAAAAGGATGGATCACCGGAAATGCAGAAACGCTCTACAAGAAAGGCGTTGAATTGGCTTTGAAGAGGTGGGGTGAGCCATTACCTGCCGGCTATTTCACTAATCCATTAGCTGCTTTCCCTGCTGATAAAACACAGCAACTGGCAAAAATAGGACTTCAGAAATGGCTGGGTTTATTTATGATGGGTATTGAATCTTATGCTGATTATAGAAGAACCAGGGTACCTTTTCTCGAAAATAACGGGGCGCTCAGCAGCACAGTAAATCCATTCCCACTTCGTTACAGGTATCCCGAATCAGAGTTCAAAAATAATTCGGGCAATTACCAGATAGCCGTTGGAAGATTGGATAAGGGAGATATTGAATTCTCCAAAATGTGGCTTGTGCAATAAACATTTTTAGAACTTTTAATTATTTGTAATGAATAGTTTTTCATATAGAATTGGTGGGCTCTTTTTGTCCTTCTTTTTTCTTTTATCTGCCGTACAGTCACAAAAAGCTATCACGCCTTCCACCGCGTTGGAGCATTATCTTAATAATGGTGATCAGACCTATAGCTGGGAGATCAAAGAATCCTATGAAGCAGGAGACGTTACTGTTTACGCTTTACTGCTTACTTCACAAAAATGGCGCGAACATACCTGGACACACCAATTGAGTATATTGGTACCTAAAGAAATTAAGTATGATGGCGCCCTGCAGTTTATTACCGGCGGGAGCATTAATAAGGAGGGCCTGCCAAATTGGAGTGGAAAGGGAGATGGGTTGACGGAAAGTTTTTGCGCTGTGGCAAAGCAAAACAGCGCCATAGTGGCTATTTTAAAACAGGCTCCTAATCAGCCATTGTATGATAACCTTACGGAAGATGCTTTGATTTCTTTTACACTGCATAATTTTAAAAAAGACGGTGATTATTCCTGGCCCCTGCTTTTTCCGATGGTAAAAGGTGCCAAACGTGCCATGGATGCAGTTCAGGAATTTGCCAAACAAAAGCTGAATCATACCATTAACCGTTTTGTGGTATCGGGTGCTTCAAAACGTGGCTGGACAACCTGGCTCATCGGCGCCAATGATAAAAGGGTTACGGCTATCGCCCCAATGGTGATTGACATGCTGAAGATGCCTGTAAGTATGAACTACCAGGTTCAAGTATGGAACGATTATAGTGCACAGATTGAAGATTATGTGAAACTGGGTATCGTGCAGGACATAGGTTCAGGAAAGGGCGCTGACATCACTACAATGATTGATCCTTATTCTTACCGGAAAAAACTGGCCATACCTAAAATGATTTTGATGGGTACCAATGATGAGTACTGGCCCATTGATAATATCAAGAACTACTTTGACAGTATTCCCGGTCAGAACCTGATCCATTATATTCCCAATGTTGGCCATGGTATGGGAGATAAGAAAGAAGCTTTGTCGACCGTGAGTTCATTTTTTGGACTGACACTTAAAAAATTGCCATATCCGGTATGTACCTGGAAGACCGCTGAAAGTAATAAGGGCGTTACCGTTTCTATTAAGACAACTTCAGACAAACTGACTGATGTGATTATTTGGACGGCTAATTCAACGGATCTGGACTTTCGTAATGATAAATGGGAATCGAAGAGTTTGGGTATAAAAAATACCGCTAAAGTCATAGCCTCGGAGGCATTTCCTTCCTCAGGTTACCGTGCTTTTTATGTGAATGTAAAATACAAAGACGCGAATGGTGGCGAGTACACTGAGAGTACCCGTGTATTTATGACGGATACTAAAAAAATCCTTTAGACAAAATGTTGTCATGAATTTTTGTAAAAAATATTTTCTTGTTTTTAGCATAACCTGTTTGGTTTTACAGGTACGGGCCCAAATAACAGGCGCTAAGAACGAAACGAAAACCGGCGTATCAAAAGACACGAAAGAAACCCTGTATCGTGAGATGCTGAATGTATCCTATAGCAATGACGATACAGAGAATATACCGGATGCCTATTTTCCGGTTAATTATGAGAATGCGAAAGTGATCGTTTATCTGCATGGCAATGCAGACAAATACCATTTTAATGGAAATGAATTTGCATTAATGGGGGGTAGCGCCGGCGCTTATCTGGCTATGTTATATGCGTATGGATATGATGCTGCAAAACAAGTGAAAACAGTAGTTGATTTCTGGGGGCCAACCGACCTTGCTGATAAAGATGTTCGCGCTGGGAATATGGATGCAGATGCTAAAGTGATTAATTTGTTGGGTGTGTCTGACCCCAAAGCACAGATATGTATGGATGCCAGTCCGTATTACCGTATCACCAAAGAATCCGGGGTGCCTACCATTTTATTTCATGGTGGGCTTGATCCGCTGGTACCTGTTAGCCAGGCGGATAAAATGTATCAAAAACTGTTAGCGCTGGGTATTCCGGCACAGTATGCCTTTTATCCTGATGAAAAACATGGTATGCGAGCCGCCGCCGGGGTTGATGTATTGGTACAAACATTGGCCTGGCTTACTAAATATTTTCCTGCTTTTTAAAAAAATGAATATGCGTTTACAAAAAACGATTTTAGCATTCCTTCTCATCTTTTCGGCGTTTGTTGTATTTGGTCAGCAAATAACCGCGCCAATGCCCGTTTCAAAGAATGGTTTTGTGGTAATTTCCCATAGGGGAAGTCACCTGTTAAAACCCGAAAACACCATAGCCGCTTTTGAAGAAGCCATTCAGTTTGGTGCGGATTATGTTGAGATGGACCTGCGCACCACTAAAGACGGGCATCTTGTATTATGTCATAATGAAACGGTTGATCATACCACCAATGGAAAGGGACGGGTACAGGATCTGACATGGGATGAAATAAGTAAACTCGCTGTAGTGAGTAAGGATGGAAAAGCGTATCGTATCCCGGAATTCAGTGAAGCATTGAAAATATGTAAGGACAGGGTGAATATTCTTCTCGACTTTAAAGAGGCAGAGGTAACACGGGCCTACCAGCAGATCAGGGATGCAGGGATGGAAACACATATATTGGTTTACCTGAATAAGGTAGAACAATATACAGCCTGGAGAAAAAATGTACCTGCCATGCCCCTTGGGACAAGTTTGCCTGAATCGATCAATACCAGGGAAGATCTGTTGGACTTGCTCGACAAAATGCAATTGGAAATGCTCGACAATGTTAAGGACAGTGCCATGCTGGCCGTTACCCGTGCGAATGGCATACATGTTTGGCTGGATGTGCAGGGTAATGATGAAAATCCGGCAAAATGGAGTGAGGCCATGCGTAAGGGAATTCAGGGTGCGCAAACGGATCATCCCGAAACATTTGTAAAGTATCTGAAAAAAAATAATTTACGTAATGGTGCCACTGTACTGCCTGTTGTGTACCCGGCTAAGACAGTTCTTACTTACCGCAAACTGGCAGATGTTCCTTATAGTTTGGCAAGCGCTGAAAATATGATGGATGTATATTTCCCCAAGGTATATGATAGTGCCAAAGTGATACTGTATATACATGGAGGATCCTGGACCGCGGGTGATAAAGGAGAGTTCCCCAAAAGTCTGCTGGAAGACCTGGTAGGGAAAAGAAAATATATTCTTGTGTCGATGAATTACCGGTTAATCAAAGACGGTAAGAACAGGTTCCCATCGCAAATGGAAGATGTAACCAGTGCAATGAAATTTCTGACCGGGGCGGCTCAGAAATTTCATTTTAATGGAAAAGAATTTGCATTGATGGGCGGAAGCGCCGGCGCCTATATGGCTATGCTATATGCTTATGGATATGATGTTAACAGGCAGGTAAAAACAGTGGTTGATCTTTGGGGCCCCACTGATCTGACTGATGCATCCGTGAGAACGCCTGATTCTGATGCGGACCGTATATCCGTTAATTTATTGGGAGATCCTGATGCTCAGGCAAAGATCAGTTTTGAGGCAAGCCCTTTTCACCGCGTCACTAAAGCATCGGCTGTGCCAACTGTGTTCTTTCATGGAGGAGCTGATCCGCTGGTACCGGTGGGCCAGGCCGATAAGATGTATAAAAAACTGGTATCCCTTAATGTGCCGGCAAAATATGAAGTTTACCCTAATGAAAAGCATGGCTTTAGCGGGGCCGTACGTGGGGATTTATTTGCCAAAATAATTGCCTGGCTGGAAGAATACTTTCCTGCAAAATAAACCTGCTAACGCGGGCCGAAATAACCTATCTCTGATTTGAATTAAAAACATACAATGAAACCATTTTATTGCATACTGATATGGGTTGCCTGTACCGGTAATACGGCAGCAACTGATCCTGATCTGCCTTTTAAGCAGGCTATATCTGTGAAATACAGTATTCCCGGGCAATTGAAAGGTGCAGCTTTCAAAAAGCTGGTGATTGATTACAATGATGTGGTATATGTGCTTAGCGAAAAAGGACTATACAGGGTTCAGGGTCAGGAACTGGCTAAGGATCTGCGTTTTACACCCCTGTCAAGGAAAAACCCACTCGATATTGCTATTCAGGATGGCCCTGGAAATTTATATTATTTGTTTGATGATAAAGTGCTGACCAACGGATATGCAGGAGTACCCTATACTATTCTTCCTAAAAATAAATTTGACAAACTGGCTGTAGCAGCAGATGGTTCTGTACTATTGGCCGGTACACGGTCATTGGGGTTGATCAAAAACAATACATTAGCGGCAATTGACTTTCCTCAGGATGAACAGATTAGAAATCTGTACAATCACGAAGGTGTTTTTTATGTTTTAGGAAAGCAGACGATCTACCGGTTTACCGGATCGCAATTATTGCCATTGTATGAAAGTGGCGGTATCAAAACACTGGCTTTTTATAAAAATGAAATCTTTGTGGGAACTGAAAATGGATACTATGGTATTCATAATGCAAGTGGCAATCTCACAGTCGCTTTGCAAAATAAAGTTCCTGTTCCAAACATTAACTGCTTATTTGTTGCTGATGGTGATATATGGGCAGGATCAGATGAAGGCGCATTCAGGAAAGAAGCCAGGGGGGGCTATCGGTATTATGCATCAAAACGATGGCTGGATAATAACCAGGTAACCGCGCTGGCTGCCGATAGTAAGGCAAATATGTATTGTCTTACACCATCCGGGCTCAATAAAATTGAATTTCAGATACAAACCCTTGCACAAAAAACAACGTATTACCAGGATAAAATCAGGCAGCGTCATATTCGGTATGGCCTTATTTCAGAAGTTTTTTTTGATAAATCCGGCGATATATCCGCCGCTGAAATGAAGGATACGGATAATGATGGATTATGGAGTTCCTTTTATCTGGGAAGCCAGGCTTTCCGCTATGCGGTAACCAAAGAAAAAATTGCCAAACGCTATGCCTGGGAAACCTTTGAAGCATTTGAAAGATTGATTACGATTAATCCATTAAAAGGATTTCCTTCCAGAACATTCGAGCGCATTGAATACCGGAATTCAGATCCGGAAGCATGGAGAAAGTCACAGGATCCTGAATGGGAATGGAAAGGAACCACCAGTAGTGATGAGTTTGTGGGACATATTTTTGCAGCGGCCGTTATGAGCCAGTTTGTGGCAGAAACACCCGTGGAGAAGAAAAGAGTGGCAGATTTTATTGATCAGATACTCACCCATATTATCGATAATAATTATTATTTTGTTGATGCAGATGGTAAACCCACCCGTTGGGGAAGATGGAACCCCGAATATATTAATTGGTACCCGGAATCAGTCGGCGACAGAAAACTGGGAAGCACTACTATTATAGCGGGTTTGCAATTAGGATACGCGTTAACAGGTAAAGCGATCTATCAGTCAGAAGCTTTTCGGTTGATGAATCAACATCATTATCTGAAGAATATTTTAATTGATTGTAACAAAATACAGGTAACACCCGGGTATACTCACCTGGGTGCAACGATGGGTGATGGATGGAATCACTCGGATGATGAAATGGCTTTTCTTACCTATTGGGTTCTTTACCATTTTGCATTCAATGATACACTGAAAAATCAATTTGCCGGGGCCATTAAAAATCATTGGGCCATTGAATTGCCGGAACGGGATGCTTTATGGAACCTGATTGCCAAAGGCACCGCGGGTGTATATGATAAGGAATCTACGCTATGGTATTTGCACGAATTTCCAATGGACCTGGTTAGCTGGACCGTAAAAAACTCAAATCGAAAAGACCTGCTCTTTCTTCCCGAAAATCTGCGTGGACAAACAACGAAAATCCAGATACCACTGGGAGAGCAGCCTATGCACCGGCATAATACCAATCCTTTTGACCTTGATGGGGGAGATGACGGACATTCTGAACTTGCCGGCGATGAGTATCTGCTGCCTTATTGGATGGCCCGTTACCTGAAAGTGATCAAATAAAGGCCGTTAACCCGGATGAGAAAAAGGGGGAACCACCTAAAATATTAAATATACTTATGATAAATGAATAAAATAGCTCTTTTAAATTGCGGGTGCCTGTGATAACTTTTCTTTCAAAGAAATTTGTATATGATTGCAGTATTTTTCAGGTAATAGTTGCATAACATTCATAATTAATTATTATATTGGTTAATAATTACTTTTGGATCATGCCAGTAGAGAAAAAGCAAGAGGAATCTATTCTGATGACTCAGCTCGCTAATGATAGCGAGACTGCTTTTAAGTTGCTGTATAGCAGGTATAGTAACCGGATTTATAAATTATCCATCAGATACCTCAAATCGCCTGTTTTGGCGCAGGAAATTGTTCAGGATGTTTTTTTGAAGTTATGGTTTGAACGGAAAAACATGAAAGTTGATATGCCGGTTGAAGCCTGGCTGGTAACGGTTGCTAAAAATAAGTTGATTAATCAGTTCAAGAAATTGGCGGGTGAGTGGAATATGCGGAAAACATACCATGCCGAAATCAATAGCAATACACCTGACGGAGAAACGAAACTGATCAATGCTGATTTTGAAAAACAGCTTAATGCAATGATTAACCGTTTGCCGCAAATGCAAAAACAGGTTTTTCATTTTGCTAAGGAGGATGGACTCTCGTATAACGAAATTGCCTCCAGATTACAAATCTCACCGCTTACGGTTAAAACACATATGGCAAGGGCTTTGGAAAAGATTCGTAAATCCCTTAAGCAATATGGGGTTAATCTGTAAGACTTTGCTGTGGCCCGCTTTTTATACATCCCCATCCTGCCCGATTATGTTTTTAGCTATTTTATTGATTACTGAACTAACTTTCAATATAGTTTGGAGAATACGCTCTGTATATAGATGTATTTTTATTCAAACTCAAACGTTTTTTATGCTTAAAATACTAACGTTGGTGATGGCAATGGCATTTGTAAAAGACCTGTCTGCAAATGACAGCGGTTTGTTTTCAAAAATTATATCCGACACGCTGGTACAACCCGGGTATGATACACTGCCACAATCTTTAAGTGATACTTTGGTAATCTCTTCACCCGATACTGTTCTGAGAATCAGCAACCTACCCCCCTATATCACGCTGGCTGCAGATTCTGTATTACAATTTCAACCGGCTATCAACAAACAGGGAAAATATTTCTGGTACCTGCGTAATGCACCTATTGGACTGCAGATAAACAATGAAGATGGAAGAATAACATTTAAGGCAGCGAAAACCTATTTTTTATCCGGTAAACTGAAGTATGATCATGAATATAAAGTGTTGCTGGGTGTAAATAAACCAAACCGACCGGATGAAAAAATAGATACCAGTTTTACACTGCTGTTTTATAATACTGAAATTATACCTTCTAAAATTAAGTTGTCGGTTAGCCCTGTTGTTAGCATTGAAGAGGGAGATACCTTAAGCTTTAAAGTACAGTGTGAAACAGGCAGTTTTCCAATAGAAAATATTACGTATTTTTCAAATATACCTCTCAAAAACCCGTCTTTAATCCGCCATTGTGATGATGAATTTTCCTGGCGTCCCGGTTTTGATTTTGTTAAGGATTCCGATTCCGGGAAAGTTAAAATTATCCTGATTAATTTTATTGGCTCTACCCGCTTTCAATTCCGCGACACAACTACCGTAAAAGTAATCGTAAGGGATGCGCTCAATTATCCGCTCGCATTACAAGCATACCAGTCAGAGATAAAAACAATCAACCGTTATATCCTGGAACTGAAATATTCATTTTTGCAACTTGATAAAAGCATTAAACGTGTAAAAAACACCCGAACCGTTTTCGATATTACTTCTTCAGCAACCGCTTTATCCGGAACCATCATGTCTACTTCAGCCGATGAAGGAAGTAAGCAGTTGGGTAAAATTCTGCCAAGTATAGGCTTATCTATTGTTCCTGTTAAAGAAGCCGTATCGCCACAAAGGGTATATGATCAGAATCAGGCATCACTGGTACGTACTTCTATCAGACGACTTGAATACAGGCTTTCGGATAATGGATTGATTGCTGATCGTGATATGACTATTCTTCAAAAAACCAATCAGTTAAAGGATGAGATAAAACAAATCCAGTTACAGTTGATTGATATTCCAATAGGGATGAATAATAATATGACGGAGGAGGAACTGGACGCTTATTTTAATAGCCCTAAAGTGATGAAAAAATACAGATTGAAACATTGATTATAAATAGTAAACAAATAAATAAAACAATCTATGTCAACTACCCAATCAACAGCTATGCCCGGCGTTACTGCATCTCCACGCTTATACTCACTTGATGCACTCAGAGGATTTGATATGTTCTGGATAATGGGCGCCGAAGAAATTGCGCATGCCATTTTTAAGGCAACCGGTTCCGGTTTTTGGGGTGTTATATCAAACCAGTTCACACATCCTGAGTGGAATGGATTTCATTTTTATGACCTTATTTTTCCCCTGTTTTTATTTATTGCAGGCGTAGCCACTCCCTACTCTGTTGGAAGGGAACTGGAGAAGGGTAAAACAAAACAACAGGTATTATGGCGGGTAGTTAAAAGAGCCATAATACTGGTTCTTTTAGGATTAGTGGTTAATAATGGTCTTGAAATAAAACCGCTTGCCGACATACGGTTTGGCAGTGTTTTGGGTAGGATAGGACTGGCATATATGTTTGCTAATATCATTTTTATTTTTACAAAAAAATCAAGTACACAAATAATCTGGTTTTGTGGGTTGCTGATTGGATACTGGCTGCTGCTGAAATTTAATTCAGCACCCGGTTTCCCTATGGGTGATCTTACGCAAGCCGGTAATTTTGCTTCTTTTATGGACCGTACCATCATGCCGGGCAAACTGTACCTTGGTAATCATGATCCTGAAGGATTTACATCCACTATCCCGGCAATCAGTACGGGCCTGCTGGGTATTTTAACCGGTAATTTTCTAAAAAACAATACCCTGAATGGTACTAAGAAAACGGTACGTTTGGCCATAACAGGGGCCGCGTTTATAGTGATCGCATTTCTGTGGAACATGGATTTCCCCATCAATAAAAATATCTGGTCAAGTTCATTCGTATTGCATGTAGGCGGAATCAGCTTATTACTCTTAGCTGCTTTTTATTATATTATTGATGTGCTGGGCTATAAAAAATGGGCCTTCTTCTTTAAAGTAATCGGGATGAATTCAATCCTGATATACATGTCAGGACACTTTATTCAATGGGAATATACCACAGACAGTGTGTTTCACTGGCTCGGACAATTAATTGGCGATCCCTTCAATGCGGTTATGATGGCTATCTGTTATACAGGGATCAAGTGGGGTTTTCTTTATTTCATGTATAAGAAAAAAATATTTCTGAGTGTTTAAAAAAGGTGCGGGGAAACCAGTTTTAATGCTGTTTAAGTTTTGATCACAATCAGTATTCATCCTGACGGGTGTCATCTGGTACAGTATCTGCTGTAAGTAGCTTTGGCAGAATAAGTATATAGAAAAGGAAACCCGGGTTATTTTTATCTCAACATACCAGTCATGAAAAAAATTATTGCCGCATTTGATGGTCTTAAATACTCGGAGAGTACAAGAGATTATGCCATTTACCTGGCCAAACAAACGAATACCCATCTTGTTGGCGTTTTTATGGACGACCGGATATATAACAGTTATAAAGTGTATGAGCTGATGGTGAAAAACGAAAAATCTGGCAACAACATGAAAAAACTGGAGGCAAAAGACAAGGCTACCCGTGACGCGGCTGCACAAAATTTTGAGAAAGCCTGTCAGAAAGAAGGTCTTGAATACACCATTCACCACGACCATAATATTGCCATCAATGAGCTGAAGCATGAGAGTATTTATGCCGATCTGTTAATTATTGACTCTAAGGAAACCCTTACGCATTATACTGAAAAATTGCCTACCCGTTTTATCCGTGACTTATTAAATGATGCACAATGCCCTGTATTGCTGGTGCCGCAGAAAAAGTATCCTTTTCAAAAAGTAATATTATTATACGACGGAGAGCCTTCATCATTGCATGCCATAAAAATGTACAGTTATCTGCTGCCTGAGTTAAAAGACCTGGATACGGAAGTGATCTCGGTAAATCCGCCAACTACCACCCTGCATATGCCGGATAATAAGCTGATGAAAGAATTTATGAAAAGACATCACCCTAAAGCAAAGTATACGATATTGCAGGGGTTGGCTGAAGACGAAATTAT
>CAYHTC010000018.1:0-16283 GCA_964359445.1 uncultured Sediminibacterium sp.
GAACTCGTATTCATTACCGTACTGGGCGATCTTGAAGTTCAAAAACCGCAATACAAGGAAAGTTTTCATATTAACTGTATGTTTGTTTCAGCTCCCGTCCGCGAAGCGGTAAACAATGGTCGTGCGGATTATATTCCTGTTTTCCTCAGCGATATACCGGACCTGTTCAATAAAAAAATCCTTCCTATTGATGTGGCAATTGTGCAGGTATCACCACCGGATGCACATGGCTATTGTTCATTAGGCACATCTGTTGATATTGCCCGTTCAGCCGTAAACACCGCTACCCGGGTAATTGCACAGGTAAATCCAAGAATGCCCCGTACACATGGAGACGGACTGATCCATATTTCCCGTTTCACGCACATGGTTTACCAGGAAGAAGAACTGCCCGAAGTGAATTATGGTGAGAATACCACCGAAACTGAACTGGCCATCGGAAAATATATTGCCGGCATGATTGAAGATGGCAGTACGTTACAGATGGGTATCGGAACTATTCCGGACGCGGTTTTAAAAGCATTAACCAGTCATAAAGATATTGGGATACATACTGAAATGCTGAGCGATGGCATTATCGATCTTTTTGAAACAGGAGTGATTAATAACCGGAAAAAACGAATTCACCCGAATAAAGCGGTAACCGGCTTTGCCATTGGTACCAGGCGGTTATATGATTATGTAGACGATAATCCTGCCATCACCTTCCTTGATATTGATTATGTAAATGACCCGCATGTGATACGCAGAAACCCGAATATGGTGGCTATTAACAGTGCGATCGAAGTAGATCTTACAGGCCAGGTATGTTCAGACAGTATCGGTTCTATACAATATAGTGGCATTGGAGGTCAGATGGATTTTATGCGTGGCGCGGCCCTCAGTGATGGAGGCAAACCCATTATTGCGCTCACCAGCAGAACCTATAGAGGAGTTCCCCGTATTGTGCCCTGTTTGAAAGACTTTGCGGGCGTAGTAACCACGCGCGGCCATATCCATTATGTGGTAACAGAATACGGGATTGCCTATCTCTATGGCAAAAACCTAAGGCAGCGGGCCAAATCCCTGATTGATATTGCACATCCGGATGACAGGGAATTACTTACCAAAGCCTGCTTTGAAAGATTTAAACAGTTTTTATAGATTGGGCAGTACGCGGGATAGTTCTTGTTCAACAACTATGTAACTATCCAGTTTTGGATGGCGAATCTGTATTGTGATTTGCCGGAATTTCCGGATAACTCACATATATTTCTGCTGAAGATTAAACAACACACTCCTGTCTGCCTCATTTATCTGTTTAGTAGTATCCTGCAAAAAATGTCTTTTAAAAGAACGGATCGCGGCTGTTGTATCTTTTACATCATAACCAACTATTCGCAAAGCCTGGATATGATTAAAAGTGGCAGGTACTTCTTCCCTGTATGCATCATACCATAATCCAAATCCTTTTTCTGCCAGTTTCTGCCAGGGGAACTGATAATTGGGATCATTTTTTCGTGTTGGTGCAATATCGCCATGCCCAATGAAATTGGCAGAGGGGATCGTGTAATCCCATTTTAATTTGGCCAATAAACTCAGTAGGCTATTGATCTGTAAACTATCAAAAGGTTCAAAACCGTTATTATCCAGTTCAATTCCAATGGAGGATGAATTGACATCAACCAGGTTGCCCCATTTGCTAACCCCGGCATGCTGCGCACGCAAATAATCACTGAGCATATGATACACCGTACCATCCTTGCAGATAACATAATGAGCGCTCACCGCAGTTCTGCCGGTAGTAAATGTTTGCAGTGTTTGCTCACATGAATTCTGAGCCGTATGGTGTATGATTACAAAATTCGGTTTACGAATACCGAAATTGGTGGTACCTACCCAATAAGCCGGCAGCCTGACAGTATCATTTAACAGGCTCACAGGTTCCAGGAGCAATTGCTTAGCCAATTCCTTCGAGTGCTTACGATATACATGGTTGGTAGTTCTGTAAGGTCTGGGACTACAAGCATCCGCAAGAAACACCGCAACCAGTAATAAGAAAAAAAATGAATGAATTTTCATGAGACTATTTTAAATTTAATTCAGCAATACAATCCATAGCAGTGTCCTTAGCTATTTCCCGTTTCGAATAGTGTGTTTACCTTGCCCTAAAGATAATTATACGGGCAGTATCTATTTTAAAAACAGCCCCCTATCTTTGAAATAAAGATTATAACCTATGTCACTTCATCTCGGCAGAACAGCATTCGGGGATCCGGCGAATAAAGGCAACCTGTTATCGCGGGTGCAGGCCAATGAGCTTTTTAATAATTGGGTACTGAATCCGAAACTAAAAATACATATGCAACAGGTGGCCCATTTAATGAAATGCTGGGCGGCAGAAAAGGAGTTGCTGGATGAAGATGGCCAATGGAAATGGGAAATGGCCGGCCTCCTGCACGATGCCGACTGGGATCAATGGCCCGAACTGCATTGTAGAAAAATAATCGAAGAACTCGAATACCGGACAATAGATCCGGAAATCATTCATGCCATTGCCTCTCACGGGCATCTTCACTTTGGGGTTGAACCGTTAAACAGTATGGATAAGATGTTATACGCTTTTGATGAATTATCCGGGCTAATTCATGCTTATTCACTGATGCGACCCGCTGGTTATGATGGAATGGATCTGAAAGGCGTTATGAAAAGGTTGAAAGAAAAATCATTCGCCGCAAATGTATCCAGAGAAGATATTCACGATGCCTGTATGCGTGCAGGAATCCAGTTAGATGAATTAATCACATTTATTATTCCCAGGCAGGCAACTGTTATTGCAGGATAAATAAATAAATAATAAGTAACTCACATCTTATAAAAAAAACGATCTTTTTATACTGCCATCAACCCGGCTATCAGTTGTTTTACACCAATGGTTCCTGCTGGCTCAGGCAATGAAAACTGCCTAGTCCCCAGATAATATCTGTAGAGTCAATACCCACTACTTCTCTGTCCGGAAAACAAGCGGCAATAATTCGTATCGCTTTTTCATCTTTCCGGCTACGAAAAGTTGGAACGATAACATGCCCGTTACTGATATAAAAGTTCGCGTAAGAAGCCGGCAGGCGCTGGCCTTCATATATAATTTCATCAGGCATGGGCAGTTCAATAATGTTCAGTTGTTTGCCATTCAGCAGCCGCATGACTTTTAACTGTTTCAGGTTTGTTTGTAATAATGCATAATTAGCATCCTCTTTATTCTCTTCTATCACCGTAATAACCGTATCCTCATTTATAAAACGAACGGTATCATCTATATGTCCGTCTGTATCATCACCCACAATACCTTCATCAACCCATAATACCTGTTCCACACCATAAAAATCGTATAAAAAATTTTCTATCCGGCTTTGATTAAGTGCCGGGTTCCTGTTTTGATTAAGCAGGCAGGCAGTGGAAGTAAGTAAGCTCCCCTTCCCGTTAAATTCAACCGATCCGCCTTCCATAACAATGCCCGGGTTATATACCGGTATGGAAAAATGGTTCCCGATTAAAGTAGGTATTACATCATCAAGATCATAAGGAGGATATTTATTGCCCCATGCATTGTAACGCCAGTCTACGATAATTTTTTTTATATCAGCAGCCGGATTTATCAAAAAAGCGGGACCATGATCACGACACCAGGCATCGTTGGTAGGATGCATAAAAAATTCAACCCCTGCAACAGCTACACCTGCTTTTTCCAAATGTTGGATAGCAACTATTTTCATCGCATCATTTGATACATTGATGCGAACCTTTTCACTCAGGGTAAGATATTTAATGAATTGACAATAGGAAGGATAAATAGCATCTATTTTTCCGGGCCAGGTGGCTTCTTGATGCGGCCAGCTTAACCAGGTAGCTTCATGCGGGGCAAACTCGGCCGGGAAATAGTACCCGTATTCTTTAGGTGTTTTCATTTACATGCATTTCGGTGAGTAACGGACTTGCACAGCATTAGTCTTCGTCAATAAACCGTTGGGTAATGGGTTGGTAAGAATCAATTCTACGATCTCTTAAAAAAGGCCAGTGTGTCCGGTAACTATCGGTTTTAGCAGTATCAATATCAATTACAACTGTTTCCTCAGCTTCATGTGATGCTTTATATAGTATGGTCCCGAATGGATTACTCACAAATGAGCCACCCCAGAATTTCATGGCGCCATCCTGTTCAACCCCTACCCTGTTTACGCTAACCACATGTACGCCATTGGCAACTGCATGACTACGCTGAATGGTTTGCCAGGCATTATATTGTTCTGTATTCGTTGCTTCATCCTGCGATGTGGCCCAGCCGATGGCTGTTGGATAAAATATAATTTCTGCACCCATCAGGGCGGTAATACGGGCCGCTTCCGGATACCATTGATCCCAACAGATCAATACACCCAGATTGGCATATTTCGTTTTAAATACTTTGTAACCCAGATCGCCGGGAGTAAAATAAAACTTCTCATAAAAAGCAGGATCATCAGGAATATGCATTTTCCGGTATTTGCCCAAACAGGCGCCATCCGCATCCAGTACCACGGTTGTATTATGATAAATACCCTGCGTTCTTTTCTCAAATAAGGACGCAATAATCACCACTTTCAATTCAGCCGCGAGGGCGCTTAATGTATCGGTTGAAGGCCCCGGAATAGATTCTGCCAGCTTAAAATGCGCATAGTCTTCCGTATCACAGAAGTACAAGGATCTAAATAATTCCTGCAAACAGATAATCCGGGCGCCTTTCAAAGCCAGTTCCCTTATTTTCAAAATGGCTTTAGAAAAATTTTCTTCCGGAACGGAGGTACAGGTCATCTGTACCAATCCAACTTTTACATTTGACATATCTATTTAATTGATCCAATTATTAATTCTTAATTATTAATTAACTAGGTTACATTCTGAATAATTCCATCAAACCCCCTGATACCAAGTGTTTTCTCAGAATTAAATCCTTCAGCATATTCCACCCCTACCCGTTTGCCAAGCATCAGGTTTCTTGCTTTGATCGTTTCCATAAACTGTGCTGAAGATATATAGGTTTGCGGTTCATCCAGATCAGGATTAAAAAATTGGGTTGCATAGGCCCTGACAGCTTCCATTTTCTTATCCATATAGGCAGTAATATCAACTACAAAGGAAGGTTCAATAAAACGATCCTGTACATAATGAAAAACGTAGCTGGGTTTCCAGATTGCCTGCAGGTTTCCGTCTGAAAAAGTTTCAATTTTTCTGAGTCCTGAAAGAAATGCCGCATCGGCCACCAGTTTGGCACTCCGGCCATGATCAGGGTGCCTGTCTTCAAAAGCATTGGCGAAAATAATACCGGGTTGATATTTCCGTAGTATTTCAATCACTTTCCGCTGATGGAATTCATCATTCCGGAAAAAACCATCGGCCATACCCAGGTTTTCGCGAATAGGTATGCCCATAATGGCGGCGGCACGGGATGATTCCATCACCCGTGTTTCCGGGGTGCCTCTTGTACCCAATTCTCCTTTGGTAAGATCAATGATTCCCACCTTCTTTCCTTCGGCAATGGCTGCCATAAGGGTTCCGGCACAACTAAGTTCAACATCATCGGGATGAACGCCAAAAGCAAGTATATCAAGTTTCATGAGATTATATTAATTATTTTTTACCACATGAAATTCGCCAAATAATCATCCCGGTTGGGGATATTCAGTATCATGGCTCATTTCATTCTAAACGGTTTATCGTTGGCAAAGGTAATAGTTGCCGGGATTAACTAACCAGTTAGCCGGTGCAAAAAAAAATCCCGAAGAAACATCTTCGGGATCAATATTATTTTTCAGCAAAAGACTAATCTTTCTTCGCGTAACGCTTTTTGAATTTATCGATACGACCCGCTGTATCTACCAGTACATTTTTACCGGTATAAAAAGGATGAGACGTATTGGAAATCTCCAGTTTAATCAATGGATATTCCTTGCCATCTTCCCATTGGATGGTTTCTTTGGTGTTTGAAGTGGAACGGCTCAGGAAGGTAGTTCCGTTACTCATGTCCTTGAAAACAACAAAACGATAATTGTCAGGATGGATACCTTGTTTCATGTTTGTAAGATTTAGGTTGCAAGGATTTGGCCGTACGATTATTTAAAGAGCTGCGAAATTAGGCCTAAAAAGGATATTTGCCAAATGAAATTGCTCTTTTGGGGCTCTCCATGATATAAAAAGCGGAATAAGTCAGTTCTTCATATTCACAAATTGCAGCGGAATGCCAAAATTGTCGACCCGGCATTTGGCTATTACTTCCTGCAAATCATCAATTTTTTTACCGGTTACCCGTATAATATCATCCATAATGGCTACCTGAACCTTAAATCCATTGTCTTTTATCATTTTTACAATCTTCTTGGCATCCTCCTGTTTCAGACCGTTTCTAACACCGATCTCTTTCTTTACCACTTTACCACTGGGGTAAGCATCCTTGCTAAAATCAAAAGCGCCGGCATCAATTCCCTGTTTCATGGAACGGCTGATCAATACATCAATCAATTGTTTCATCTTCATGTCACTCTCAACTTCCAGCAATATCCGGTAGTCTTTTTTATTCAGCTCTACCGATACAGGTGACCCCCTAAAATCAAAACGGGTACTGATTTCTTTTTTAACGGTGTTGATAGCGTTATCCAATACCTGGATATCCACTTCGCTGGCAATATCAAATGATGGCATAAAAACAGGTTTGCACAAAGGTATATTGAATATTTTAAAGAAAGGCCCCGATAGAAACCGGGGCCGTTGTGTTTAATACACATGAGAAAAAACAGATACGATGTAAAATCGCCGATGGTTTTCCAAATTTTATTGACTGTCTCCGGTTTTTATCCTGCTGGCTTCTTCGCCGGCTCCACCTCTTTTGCTTTGGGTATTACCTGGTTTTCCTTTACTGAAGCGATAGGTGAAAGAAATATTTACTACCCTTGAGTCTCCGTATTGCTGAAAACGGGCATCTACATTACTATACCTGCTTTCACCTTTAATTTTTTGGCTCCACAAAAGGTCTCTGATACTTAACCTGAGCGATCCTTTATTTTTCATCATTTGTTTGCTTACGCCGATATTCATCATGCCAAATCCTTTTATTCTGAAAACCCCATCAACCCCCCCGGTTCTGCCAAAACCACTCAATTCTGCACCCCAGCCTTTGTTAAACCTGAACTGTTCCATCACATTGAACATACCGGTTGTGGCGCCAATGGTTACCTGGTCTCCGTTAACAATACCCGAAAACTCATTATTGTAAACATTCATATAGATATTGCCCGTCCACCATTTGTTAACCGGGAAAGCGGCATTTACAGCAATTCCATATTGACTTTGATTGGCAATATTGGCCTCCCTGACATAGCTTTCATTCTTTGCGGTATTCTGTTCCAATACTTGTTGAATGACATCAGTTGTTTTTGTATAGTTAATGGTAGTGGTTAAAAAACCATTGTAAGTATGTGTGAACTCTATGTTGTGGCTGAACTGGGGCTGCAAATTCGGGTTCCCCTGTTGATAGGTATATTTGTCCAAGAAATGAACAAACGGGTTCATACTTTCATAATCAGGTCGTCTAATCCGTTTTCCATAATTCAGTACATAGGTATTTTTTGTGTTTGCCTGATATTGAACATAAAGGGTAGGAAAAATTTGCACATAATCCTTGATGAAATTATCAGCAGTAGTTACCTGATTACCTTTTGAATGGGTTTGTTCTACCCGTAACCCAACCTGTCCGCTTAATTTTTGATTGATGGGCCGGCTATAATTCACATAGGCAGCATTGATATTTTCTTTATAAATAAATTGATTGGTTCTGCCATAATCCGGTACCAGCTTATTATTGATTAAGCTATCATATACAGCGTTATTATTTGTACTTACCCGGCTCCACTTAAATCCGGCTTCAAATTTTGCACCCTTTTTTAGTGGTTTTACATAATCGATTTTGGCGCTGTAAATAGATATGTCCTGTGGTAATTTTCCATAAAGTGTATCAGAGAGAGAGCCTGGCAACGGAGTACCGCTGGCCGTAAAATACGCATTGGTTAAACTTTGGATATTACCAGAGGTATATTTGATATAATCAAGGTCGGCTGTTAACTCTGATCCGGCTGTATCTATTTGATGGCGTAAGTTTGCATTGGTACTGAAGTTTTTCCATATATCCTTATTGATAGCCATGGCACGGGTTTGATTTAATACTATCATCCCGGGATCTGCGATATTAATAGAGCTCTCACTGGAAAATTCCTGGTTAGATTTACTTCCGTTTATCACCAAACCCAATGTTGTTTTTTTAGAGGTAAAATAATCGAATCCAAATTTGCCACTGAGCGGCTCATCATTATTCCTGAGATTATTAACCTGATCAAAATTTGATTTGATATCTTTTGAAACAGGGTCGATAAATTTTCTCTGGATATTGAGTTTTTGAAAACGCTCACGGTATGCATAGCTGATATTCCCAAACAAGTTTATTTTTCCATTACGATAATTCATATTGGCGCTTCCATTTACTTTTGGATATACACCCTGCCCATAACCCGCTGTTACACTTCCGTTATACCCAACCTGTTTATTCTTTTTCGTTTTGATATTGATGATACCCGAATTACCTGCTGCATCATATTTAGCAGGCGGATTGGTCATGATTTCTATCTGGTCTAACTGGGTACTCTGCATGTTTCTAAGCATATTGGCCAGATCGGATCCCGACAGGTAGGCAGGCCTTCCGTCAATAAATACCTGAACACCCTGTTTCCCTTTCAAACTGATATTGCCGTCTTTATCTACCGATACACCGGGCGATTTTTCCAAAACATCCAGTGCATTACTGCCTGTGTTGGTAACAGAGGCCTCCACGTTAAGAACGGTGCGGTCAATTTTTTGTTCTATCATTGGTTTTTGCGCCACTACTGTTACAGAACCCAATATTTTACTGTTTTCAGCTAAATCAATATTCTTTACAGTAACTTCCTTTTGTTCGGCAGTTATTGTAAAGGGTGTACTATAGAATTTGGTATAGCCGGCCAGTTGAACCGCAAGCAGGTATTTACCTTCTTTTACTTTATCAAACTCAAATTGTCCAAGTTTATCAGACACTGCCAGTTTTACCAATCCGGAATTCTTGCTTCGCAGCAGGCCAATTGAAGCAGATTCTAACGGTTTTTGTAAGGCATTCACTAATCCGTTTACTTTCCCGCTTATCGCAGTTTGCGCCTGGCTATGAAAGGAGAATACTATCATCCCAATAGCTGTTAGTATGGCTACCATTTTTTTCATTTCTGTACGTTTTTAAATAGTTATTTAGTTCTGGTGTTAACTAATTACAGGATAAAACTATGTACCATGTTTAACATAGTACATAGTTTTGTATTTAACGGTAAAATTTCGGGATAAATGGTTAGGGTATGGAGGATCAGGCTACTTCAAAAGCCACCTGGTAAAAGTTATTAACTGCCGCAACGGGCTTAAGATGGATATAAAAATTACCCACAAATTCAGTGTAGGCCTTGAATTCGTGCAGGGCCACCGTAAATTCATCGAAGAGGATGATATCACCTTTATGTAGCGTAGGATAGAGTTGAGACAGGGTATAAATGGTTGCAGAATACAGATCTGCATCCATCAGAATCACTTTTTTAACCGGTGAATGAAGTAAGTTATGCTGTTCAGATATGAACTTATTTAATGTATTCTGAAATAGTCCCTTGATTAATTGTCCCCTCTGATCATTGATCTCAGGCATGGCAAAGTGCATATCGCCTTTTTCATAAAAATTACCCCATTTTTCGGGAAGTCCCTCAAAAGTATCAAAACCAAAAAAACGGGATTCAGCGTGCTGGTTATTCGTTAACCACCAGCGAAATGAGGCGCCTTCAGCTACACCAAATTCAAGATAAACCATAGTTGAATCCGGCTTACTATGATGGTCTCTGATGTATTGATACAACTGAAATCTTTTTGTATAGTTCCGGACAGGTGAATAAAAATCACTGAAAGCAAACTGTTTCCTGTTCGTTTGTATCCAGAAAACCAGCTTATTGAAATAGGCTAAAAAAAGAAAACTCTTTGATAAGGGTTTGAACAGGAAAGTAACCGGGAAAAAAAGCAAAAAGTCTTTGATGAACTTAACAAAACGCATGATTAAACTGAATTTTTAGGGAACCATTTTTTAGCTTTTATAATCAATACACTACCGGCTACTATCAGAAGAAAAGAGATCAGCTCGGCCTGGGTGGGTTGAAAGGGCAGGAATTCATATTTTGTATTTACCCTTATTTTCTCAATGAAAAACCTTTCAAATCCATTAAATAAAAGGTAGTATCCAAACATTTGGCCGGCAACTTTTATTTTTTTCCTTAGCATCCATAAAACAAAAAATAAAATCAAACAAATAACAATTTCATACAATGCTGTAGGATAAACAGGTAAGGCTAACTGATTACAATAGGGCCCCACACAACCCGGAATGGGAGTGCCTTCTCCAATTACATTATGCGGGTACTGATACGCCCACATCCAGTCTGGCAGCCAACTGAAAGGTTTGGGATTGAGATTTACAATGCCCCAATCTCCATCGCCGCTAACCTGGCATCCGATCCTGCCCAGTGCATAAGCAAGCATCATGGTTGTTGACATTGCATCCAGCAAATGAATCACTTTAATCTTTTTGCTTCTTGCATACCAAATGATAGCTATGCCGGCACAGATCAGTCCGCCATAAAAAGTAAGACCGCTGAATGCAATCAAAGATCCAACCGGATCCTTTACAAAATCATTCCAGTTTTCCAGGTTATGAAAAACCTTGGCCCCCAGGAAACCAAATAAAGCGGCAAATATTACGATATCTCCTACCCTGTCCTGTGGCCAGATGCGTATGGTTCTTGTTTCAGGTTTATCCAGTTTTTGTTTATGTTTCTCCCACCATTTCAGTCCGCCAAAGAGCAGTCCGGTTAAAATGCCAACAGCAAGATTTCCTTTTCCGGAAAGAATGAAAGCCTGCGGATCGGTCAGTGCATCCGCTATGGTAAAAGCGCCGATTATTTTATATCCAAATACAAACCCAATCAGAAAATTGATCAGCAATTCAGTTATGCTGGCAGGGGCGCCGATGGTGATGGTTTCTTCGGTATGTACAAACAAACCCTGCTGCTGTTTTCGTTTCAGTTCAAGGGTTAATACCCAGGCACAAATAAGAAAAGCCATGGCAACAAAAAAACCAAAAGAATTGATCAGCTTTAACCCTGTCAACTCGATGCCAAAAATATCTTTAAAAAAGTAGTATAAATTAGGATACATGAATGATTGATCTAAGAATTAAGTAATAACGGCGATGCAATGTTACTCAGAAATCATGATACTATCCTTCGTACAATTTTCTTTCATATCTGTTGTTAAAAAAAGCAAGGCCCCACACAAGGTGGAGCCTGTACTTACTAACCCATCTATGAACAAAACTAAGGTAAAATCTAATTACAGAACTCATCAAAAACAGAAATCAGGTGTTGGGCCAGTACCTGGGCGGGACGGCCCTCTATCTGGTGACGCTCAACAATACTCACCAACTGGCCGTCTTTAAATAAGGCAATAGCCGGTGAAGAGGGCGGATAAGGCAGCAAATGCGCCCTTACCTGGTTTACCGCTTCAGTATCAAACCCTGCAAAACTGGTTGTTAATCTATCCGGGCGTTTGGTGGCATTGGTAACAGCCATCAACACGCCAGGTCTGCAACTGCCTGCTGCACAACCACATACGGAATTAATAACCACCAATGTGGTTCCTTCCTTCTGCAATGTTTCATCTACTTCCCGGGCCGAAACCATCTCATCAAAACCACCATCAGTTAATTCTGCCTTCATGGGTAATACAATCTCTGCTGGATACATACTATTTTTCTCCTCTTTTTTAATTTAGAACACAAAAATAGTACAAAAGTTTAAACATTGAGGTCGTACTTTTATAGACATATTGTCAGTTATATTTTTATAAAAGGACAAAATGTCGTTATTATTTTTATCTTCTGGTCATTTTGCCTGAAAATTTTACCTGTTTCCCCTCTGGTATATGATTTGAAAAGATTGGAGGAGAGTAACTATTTAAAAAATAAAAAAAATACACTATGACATTTGTAAAAAACAATCCCGTTTATTTCGGGAACCTCTTTAATGAATTGGTTAACCAGTTTCCCGCCAATTGGGGCAAAGATGTTCAGCATTCCTTTAGTACCGTTCCGGCAAACATCCATGAAACCAAAGATGGCTATCAGGTAGAATTGAATGCGCCCGGACGCGATAAAGAAGATTTTAAACTGAATCTGGAAAATGGTCTTTTGACCATCAGTTTTGAGAAGAAAGAAGAAGCCGGGGACAAGGATTACAAAACTATCCGCAAAGAGTTCGGCTACAATAGTTTTAAAAGAAGCTTTAGCCTGGATGAAAAGATCAATACAGCAGGCATCCTCGCCAAATATGAGAACGGCGTATTGAAATTATTTCTGCCCAAAAAAGAGGAAGTGATTGTAAGTCCGCAACAAATCAGTATTCAGTAAAACGGTAAAGAACCTGTTTCATAACAGTTAGTTTTGGTTAGGCCCCGTATTTTTATATGGGGTCTTTTTTATTTTTTAC
The DNA here is from genome assembly GCA_964359445.1 of uncultured Sediminibacterium sp. GTDB lineage: Bacteria > Bacteroidota > Bacteroidia > Chitinophagales > Chitinophagaceae > Sediminibacterium. The sequence goes on from CAYHTC010000018.1 coordinate 12,657, forward strand.
CTGAGATAGCCAAGTATCTTAAGCATGCTTTGTGCCGATTGTTCTTTGGCATATACCCAATCTACCGGTTTCCCATTCTTATCCTGTTCTACAATTACATGTTTGGGGGAGGGTATCATGCAGTGTTTAATCCCGCCATACCCACTGATCTGATCCTGGTAAGCTCCTGTATGAAAGAAGCCTATGTACAGTGGTTCTTTGTTGGCAATCGCCTCTTTCGGATCGGCGGACGCTATTTTTGGAAGGAATACCTCATTAATATGTTCTTCAGAATCATAATAATCATGGCTGTCGCAAGTGATACCACCCAGCACTACCCGGTGATATTCATTATCCCATTTATTAATGGGCAGCATCAGAAATTTTTCTCCAATACCCCAGGTATCAGGCAATGTGGTAATAAAAGATGAATCGATCATATACCAGCACTCCCGGTCATTCTGAATTTTCTGGCCAATCACACTGTAAATATGTGCCATACTCTCTCCCACTGTGAAACTGCCAAACTCGGTATAAATATTTGGCATGGGTACTTTTGCCTTTTTACAGGCTTTCTTAATATTGCTCACAATCTCATTGATCATAAACTGGTAATCGTACTCAAATCCCAATGAATGCTTGATAGGAAAACCACCACCAATATTTATTGAATCCAGTTCAGGACAAATCTTTTTTAACTGGCAGTACAGGTTGATGATTTTATTCAGTTCGGACCAGTAATAGATATCATCCTTGATGCCTTTATTCAGGAATATATGCAGCATTTTAAGCTGAAATTTTTCTTCATATCCTTCGATATCATCTACATAAAATTCGAGAATATCCTTGGCCCGTATACCTAAACGGGATGTGTAAAAGGGAAAATTGGGTTCTTCTTCCGCTGCAACCCGGATACCGAGGCGGAACGGTTGTTTAACGCTGCGTTTATAGGCCAGCAGTTCTTCTTTATTATCCAGTATCGGGATAACATTTTTAAACCCGGTATTAATCAGTTTGGCAATACGGGAAGTATAGTTCTTCTGTTTGTAGCCATTACAAATGATATAGGTTTCCTTATTGATCTTTCTTCGCTGGTATAACCGGTTTACTATTTCAATATCATAGGCATAGGATGTTTCAAGATGAATATTATGTTTCAGCGCTTCTTCCACGATAAATGCGAAATGCGAACTTTTTGTGCAATAGCAATAAAAATATTCTCCTTCATATTTATGCTTTTTAAAAGCAGCTTCAAACATTCTTTTCGCCTTGTTGATCTGCATACCTATCTTGGGCAGATAGGTTAACTTCAGCGGTGTACCATATTTATCTATCAGGGATTTCAGGTCAAGACCATTGAATTCAAGATAACCATCATCATTCTGGTCAAAACCTTCTTGTGGAAAATGGAAAGTCTGGTTAACCAGCGAAGTGTAGGAGTTATTCATTTATAGGTAACATTATTAACTGTGAGCGGAAAGCAATCATTTTTTGCTGCACAAAAATAACTGTTTGTTCTGTTCATAAAATAAAAAAAACCGGGGGTAAATCAATACCGCCGGTTTTCCTGTTTTGTAAGATCCGGAACTATTTAACTGAATCAACCAAAGCCTTAAAACTGGCTGGTTCATTCATGGCCAGATCGGCCAGTACTTTACGGTTCAGATCAATACCTTTTGTACTCAGTTTATTGATGAACTGACTATAGGTTAATCCCTCTGCTCTTACAGCGGCATTAATACGTGCGATCCACAACTGCCGGTACTCACGCTTTTTCAACTTACGGCCAACATAGCTGTAAGTCAACCCTTTTTCTACAATATTTTTAGCTACGGTATAAACATTTTTGCGTTTACCATAAAAACCTTTTGCTTGTTTCAGGATTCTTTTTCTCCTGGCTCTTGATGCTACTGCATTTACTGAACGTGGCATACTATGAATTTTTTGAAGTTAGCGGTTATCAGAAAAGCTAACTGGTTTGTAATTTGATTGGTGATTGTTGATACCGTGATTATCCTTTTAAACGCAATAAACGTAAAACGAAGTCTTTGTTTGTTGACCCAATCAAACCTTTTTTGTTCATGGCTCTTTTGCGTTTTTTTGATTTCTTGGTCAGGATATGACGTTTGAAAGCTTTCTGAAAGGTGATTTCACCGGTACCGGTCACCTTGAAGCGCTTCTTGGCGCTGGAGTTTGTTTTTACCTTTGGCATATATATAATAATCTATAAAAGATTACACCCTGCCGGCGGCCCCGAACAGACGGGACACTTGTTGAGCCATACGGGAAAATGGGCTGCAAAGTTAGGGATTAATTCTTAATTAAAACTAGCTGCTTGCTTTTTTCTTACTGCCTGTTTTTGGCGTAAAAATGGCGAACATTCGTTTTCCTTCCAGTTTGGGCATACTTTCCAGCACACCGGCATCTGCCAGTCTTTCGGCAAATTTCAATAAAAGTAACTGCCCGCGATCCTGGAACATGATGGCACGTCCTTTAAACTGAACATAGGCTTTCACCTTATTACCGTCTTTCAGGAAATTCTCTGCATGCTTCGCTTTGAAGTTGAAGTCATGATCATCAGTTCCGGGCGTAAAGCGGATCTCTTTTACCTCACTCTGCTTGGAATTGGCTTTCATTTCCTTTTCCTTCTTCTTCTTTTCGTATAGGAATTTTTTGTAATCAATTACTTTACAAACGGGAGGATCGGCCGTAGGTGAAATTTCTACCAGGTCCAATTCCTGTTCCTGGGCAATTTTCAGTGCATCCTGGGTAGAATAAACGCCAATCGTTACATTGTCGCCTACCAATCTTACCTGCAATACACGGATTCTTTCGTTAATACGATGTTCAGGCTCCGGTTGCCTGTTAAACCTGGGATTAAATCTTCCGCCCCCTCTTGGTGGTAATGCCATTAAAACTTGTTTAGTGAATAATTGATTTATTGCTAAAGGTATGCATATTGCCGGCTATTCGCCGGATTTACGGTTTTCTATTTCGTCTGTAATGTTACTGATAAATGCGCTAATCTCCTGTGTACCCAGATCGCCTTTACCGTGGCGACGAACAGAAAGTTTGTTTTCATTCATTTCTTTCTCACCTACCACCAGCATATAAGGCACTTTCAGTAACTCCGTGTCACGGATTTTTTTTCCTACTTTTTCCTGGCGGTCATCAATCTCTACCCGAACGCCCGCCTTACGCAATTGTTTACGAACCAATTCAGCATAGTCCATAAATTTATCACTGACAGGCAGTATTTTAACCTGCAGGGGTGCCAGCCAAACCGGAAAATTTCCAGCATAATGTTCCAATAAAAATCCGATAAATCTTTCATGGGTACCTAAAGGCGCCCGGTGAATAATCAAAGGTGTTTCGGATGTATTATCCTTATTGGTAAACGAGAGATTAAAGCGCCGGCCCTGTGCAAAATCAACCTGGTTGGTGGCCAGTGTAAATTCACGGCCAATCGTACTCCATATCTGCACATCAATTTTCGGACCATAAAAAGCCCCTTCATCCTGTACCTCCACAAAAGGCGTTCCGCTTTCTATCAGTACCTGGCGTACCATTTCCTCGGTTTCCAGCCACAGTTCTGGTTCATTAATATATTTCTGTCCCAACTTCGCAGGATCATGTAAACTCAGGCGC
>CAYHTC010000019.1:0-16272 GCA_964359445.1 uncultured Sediminibacterium sp.
GCAAAACCAAACCCAATCAAGACATATCTGATTTATATAATTCCGGACAAAGGGATTTTGGCGAGAATTATGTGCAGGAACTGGTTGATAAACACGCTGCGCTGCCTTCAGATATCCGCTGGCATTTTATTGGTCATTTACAAACCAATAAGGTAAAATACATCGCCCCATTTGTACATTTAATACATGGAGTGGATAGTTTTAAATTATTAAAAGAGATTAATAAACGGGCAGCCGGATGTGGCAGGGTAATTGATTGTTTGTTGCAGGTTCATATTGCACAGGAAGAAACCAAGTTTGGAATGGATGAGGCCGAGTTGAAAGAGGTTCAAACCAATATGAACAGTTTACCGAATGTACAGATTAATGGATTGATGGGGATGGCTTCACTAAGTGATGACCCTGAAATGGCGCGCAGAGAATTCAGAAATTTGAAATCTATATACGACAGGTTTAGTAAATGGACCACTGACCGTGAACAGTGGACGATACTCAGCATGGGCATGAGCAGCGATTACAAAATCGCGATAGAGGAGGGGAGTACAATGGTAAGGATAGGAAGTTTGTTGTTTGGAAGCAGATAGTAATTAATTATTAATTGACCCTTTACTGTGACCCCTTTATCCTCACTTCAAAGTTTCATCCAGCCACTTATAAAATTCCCGCTGCCATACTAATGCATTTTGTGCTGAGAGTACCCAATGGTTCTCATCAGGCAGATAGAGAAAACGGCTTTTGATACCTTTCAGTTGTGCGGCCTGAAAAGCTTGCTGTCCCTGCTCTGTAGGCACGCGGTAGTCTTTTCCTCCCTGAATAATCAGGATAGGGGTATTCCATTTATCTACAAAATTACTGGGAGACTGACTGAAAGAGCGTTGTGCAACGGCATTCTTTTTATCCCAATACGCACCGCCTTTTTCCCAATTTTCAAAAAACATTTCATCGGTAGTACCATACATGCTTCTAAAATCAAAAACACCATCATGAGAGATAAATGTTTTAAAACGTCCTTCGTGTTTACCTTCCAGGGCAAATACAGAGAAACCGCCAAAGCTGGCGCCTACACATCCTAACCTGGATGTATCAACGTACGGTTCTTTTGAAACCGCATCAATAGCGCTCAGGTAATCATTAATAACCTGTCCGCCCCAATCCTTACTTACCTGTTCATTCCATTTAGTGCCAAACCCGGGCATTCCCCTGCGTGCAGGAGCCACAACAATATAACCCTGGGAAGCCATCAACTGGAAGTTCCATCGGAAAGAATAGAATTGGGTGAGAGGTGATTGCGGCCCGCCCTGGCAATACAATAAAGCCGGATATTTTTTGGATGCATCAAAACCGGGGGGATAAATTACCCAAACCAGCATCTGTTTATTATCTGTGGTTGTTACAAATCTCCTTTCGGTTGTAACCTTGCTTATTTTAGCAAAAGCGGCATCATTCACATGAGTCAGTTGTTCAAATGCTCCGGAATTTACATTTACTTTATATAATTCGGTTGCATGGTTCATATCTGTACGGGATACTACCATTGTATAATCCACTTCACCTACCAAACCACTTACATCAAAATCGCCGCTGGTAATCTGTATAATTACCGGTTTGGTTTTGGTAATGATGGGATCATTTACCTTAAACAACTGCAAAGTGCCATTGATGGGCGCTACAAAATAAATACTATCCCCGCGGCGGCTCCAGCGGAAACTTTCAACGTGAATATCATCGCGTTGGTTAGTAATATTAACCTGTGTTTTTCCATCAGAAACAATAATATCCTGTTTATCCGATTCATATCCCTCCCTCTTCATTTGTAACCAGGCCAGTTGTCCTTTTTGGTTGTAAGCGGGATTCACATCATAGCCTTTATTGTTTTCTGTAAGATTCCGGGTAGTACCGGCTTCTACGTCATATTCATAGAGGTCGGTATTGGTGCTGAGCGCATACGCAGTTCCTGATTTTTTCTTGGCTACATAGAGTAAATGCTTCCCGTCGGGGTTCCATATATAGTCTTCATCGCCGCCGAAGGGTTGCTGCGGACAATCAAATGCTTCATTCTGCATGATGTCCTTTGCATGCTGTTTATCCGGTAGTCCGTTAGTATAAGGTGTAATGTAAATATGGTCGAACTTACCATCTTCCCAGGTATCCCAATGGCGGTAGTTGAGGGAATTGAAAATATAGACATTGGATTTTTTCAGATCGGGATAAATATCCGCACCGGTAACATCCCAAACTTTCGTGCTGACTACACTGGCAAGGTACTTTTTGTTAGAAGAAATTTTAGGGTTATTAAAAACGCTGTCAGTATTCTTTAATTCAACTGATTCACCGCCACTGGTAGCAATGAGGTAGATTTTACGGGAGCTCTTGCTTTCTTCAATGCCGGGAGTGCTAACCGTATAGATCACAAACTGATTATCTTTTGAAATACCCAAACCATTAACCCGGCCGAATTTCCAGAGTTGTTCGGGAGTAAGTTTGGTTTGTGCCTGAGAAGCAATGGCAGCAATACTCAGGCTGATAAAAAAAAGAAAATGTTGCATGTGATTATTTTTTAACTTTTGCATAATCAAATACCAATTGACAAAATACTTTTACACCCACATCCAGTTTACTATCGTCAATATAGAAATCCGGTGTATGGTGGGCGAAAGCTTCATAAATGGTTTTTTTAGTATCCCTGGCACCCAGGTCAAAAAAGAAAGAAGGGGCCCTGGTACTGTAAAATGAAAAGTCTTCTGCTCCTGTAGTCCAATGATCCAGTATTACATTGTTTTCTCCGGCGGCTTTCTGTAAAGAGGGGAGGGTTTGTGCCACGAGTTTGGGATCGTTATAGGTAACCAGTGTTTTGGTATCAATGTTTACCTCCGCGGTTGCACCTGCGGCTTCCGCAATATTTTTTGTCATAGTACGGATGCGTTCATGAACTTCTTTCTGCATTTTACTGTCCAGGGTCCGTATAGTTCCTTCCATATTGGCTTCTTCCGGAATAATATTGGAACGTACACCTGCATTGATCTTTCCAACGGTTATGATTACCGGTGCCTGGGTTAGATCCATCTGTCTGCTTACAATAGTTTGTAAACCCTGGATGATCTGGGCGCTAACCACAATAGGGTCAACACCCTGCCATGGAGCGGCGCCATGTGTTTGTTTACCTTTTACTTTAATGGTGAACCAGTCTGAGGATGCCATAAAGGCTTCGGGCTTATAATAAATTTTTCCCAGGTCGAGATTGGATGATATATGCAAACCAAAAACGGCATCCACTTTCGGGTTATCGAGCGCCCCTTCCTTTATCAATAATGGAGCCCCGCCTTCTTCCGTTCCGGGAGTACCTTCTTCTGCAGGTTGAAACAGAAATACTACGGTACCGGGCACTTCATTTTTCAATTTGGCCAATACCTCCGCGGTACCCATTAAAATGGCCATATGCGAATCATGTCCGCAGGCATGCATAACACCCACTTGCTGACCATTGTATTCCCCTGTTGCACGAGATTTAAAACTCAGCTCGTTCCTTTCAGTAACGGGAAGTCCATCCATATCTGCACGTAAAGCCACAACAGGCCCGGGTTTACCGCCTCTCAGCACTCCTACAACACCTGTACCCGCCATAATTTTAGTTTCAATACCCAATTGCTTCAGGTGTGCTTCTATTTTTTTGGATGTATTGTATTCACGGTTTGATAATTCAGGGTTTTGGTGAAAGTATCTTCTCCATTCAACCACTTTGGGTGTTTCGTCTTTTACTAATTGTTCATAATTGGCAGGCAGGTTTTGCGCAGAGGCTGCCGCTGAAACAAACAGGCATAAGGATAGTAATCTTTTCATTTATATAATTTGAAGGAGGAAGGTACAAATTAGCCGGTATTAAACTATCTTGTACAATGATATTTTTACGATCTGTTTTTCTTTGCGGTGAATATGAAATATGTGAATTATGTAATTTTATCCCTTAAAAATGTAATTGAATAACGGTTAATCCTCCGATCTTTATGTTGCCGGTATGTTACAATACCGGTTTTAAGATAATCAAAAACAAAATATATTTATGAAAAAAATCACCCTCTTACTGGTAACCGTTGCCCTACTGGGCAGCAATACTATTATGGCATCTATGTCATTAACCGAGCCGGTTGCTAAAAGTAAACCGGATTCTACACTTTCCAAAGAAGTGGTTTTTGATGATGCAGTTGCCACTGATGCACTTCTTGAATTCAAAAGTTTATCACGTGTAGACAGACAAATGCGGATCGCGGAGGCTAAAAAGGCAGTCAAAGCATTTAAAGCCCAGAAAGCAGCCGGTGAGATAGCCAGTACCAATACGATTTTATTGGTTATTCTGGCAATCATATTACCACCATTAGCTGTTTACCTGCATGAAGGAAGCCTGAATGGTAAATTCTGGTTAAGTCTTTTATTGACCTTGTTATTCTGGCTTCCCGGTGTGATCTATGCGTTGCTTGTGGTGTTGGAATAGTTACTTATATTCTCCAAACACTTTACGCAATATATCAGCTATCTCACCAAGCGTGCAATGATGTTCAACGGCGTCAATGACCAATGGCATCAGGTTTCGGCCATCTTTAGCAGCCAGCGTTATTTCCTGCAAACAGCTTTCAGCTTTCTGCTTATCGCGTTTGGCTTTTAACTGGTTTATTTTTTCTGTTTGTATGATGCGGATATTGTCATCGATTTTGAAGCCCGGAACAGGGGCTTCTTTATCGATGGTAAATTTATTGACCCCCACAATTATTTTTTCGCCGCTTTCTATATTGCGTTGATAGGCATAGGCACTTTTCGCGATTTCATCCTGCATGAATCCTGCTTCAATGGCGCTGACACTACCGCCCATTACATCAATTTTTTCAACTAATTCCCATGCTTTCTGTTCAACCTCGTTGGTGAGCGATTCTACAAAGTAACTTCCCGCGAGCGGATCAACCGTATCAGGAGCGCCACTTTCAAATGCGATAATCTGTTGGGTACGCAAGGCAATGCGTGCCGCTTCTTCGGTAGGCAAACTCAACGCTTCATCATATCCGTTGGTATGTAAACTCTGTGTACCACCCAGCACGGCAGCAAGGGTTTGAACGGTTACACGGCAGATATTATTCAGTGGTTGCTGCGCGGTTAGGGTAGCTCCGCCTGTTTGCGTATGGAAACGCAGCATCAATGCTTTCTCATCTGTGGCTCCCAGGTCTTTCATTATTTTTGCCCACATTCTGCGGGCCGCGCGGAACTTGGCTACTTCTTCAAAGAGATTATTATGGGCATTGAAAAAGAATGAGAGCCTTTTACCAAATACATTAATATCCATCCCTTTAGCCAGGGCGGCCTTTACATAGGCTTTGCCATTACTGAGTGTGAATGCGATCTCCTGAACGGCCGTACTACCTGCCTCGCGTATATGATAACCTGAAATGGAAATCGTATTCCATTTAGGCAATTCTTTGCTGCACCATTCAAAAATATCGGTAATGATCCGCATGGAAGGTTTTGGGGGATAGATATAGGTACCCCTTGCTGCATATTCTTTAAGGATATCATTCTGAATAGTACCTGTTATTTTTTTCAGATCCGCTCCCTGTTTTTTTGCAAGGGCCACATAAAAAGCAAGCAAAATAAAACCGGTTGCATTAATGGTCATGGAGGTACTTACTTCTTCCAGTGTAATTCCTTTAAAAAGCAGTTCCATATCTTCCAGGCTGTCAATTGCCACACCCACTTTACCCACTTCCCCTTCGGCTAAAGCATGATCACTGTCGTAGCCTATTTGTGTTGGCAGGTCAAATGCCACACTTAAACCCATCACACCCTGCGATAATAAATAGTGATACCGTTTGTTACTTTCTTCTGCAGTAGAGAAACCCGCATATTGACGCATGGTCCAGCGTTTGCCCCGGTACATATCGGCCTGAACACCACGTGTATAAGGAAATTCACCCGGAAGTTCAGGCTTGCTTTGAGCGCTGGTAAACGGTATCAAATCGCTTTCCGTATACAATCTCCTGATCTCAATTCCACTGTCGGTAACCAATTTTTTCTCACTCATAAGTCCATCATTAAAGTAAAAAGTACCAATATACCGGTAAACTAAGTAAACCAACCCCCTACAACAACTTCTTCACTTCAAAACTCAATACCTCCCCAACCAATTCATGCATATTGGCTTTGTTATCCTGCACTAAAAACTCCAGTAAGGCACGGTTCAGATCAAGCCCGGACGCATCAGGCGGCAACTGTGCGCTAACCTGGTTAATGATTAACAGGTTGTTCTCTTTCAGGTTTCTGACTGCCTGCCAGGCCTCAGGGGCGATATATATCTGCTGGGTGATATTATAATCAAATTCATCCCTGATACTCCTTGTCAGCACCAGTTGCATATTGCGTGCAGAAAGTCCTTCATGGTTAGTACGGCTGATCAGGTTGGGTATGGCAATTCGGTCAACCAATAACGTTAACCTTTCATAAGCCTGTAACTGAAGTGCAACCGAAGCTGTATTGGTTTGTTTTTCAACGGTAACCTTTTTTTTAGGGCTGTAGTAAAAGAAAAAGAGTAATCCGGCTACCATAATGGCAACCAGGATAATATATAATGTATTGGAATCCGGCATGGAAAAGTTTTGGCAAAAATAGGACAAAGAAGTACAGTCTATCTTTTTGGCCGGTTCTGTTTTTTCCGGTATCGAAACCCTGAAATGGATTAGTAAAGGGGGTTATGTGTAAATTTGTACTTAGAATTGACGATTATGACAACTACAACAGCAACAGCACCCGTTACGCTTACCGAAGGGGCAATGATTGAAGTAAGGCGTTTAATGAATGAGGAAGGGTTTGATACTACTCAAAGTTTACGGGTGGGCATAAAGGGGGGTGGGTGCAGTGGTATGACCTATGTGTTGGGCTTTGACAAGCCGGAAGCGGAAGATGAGCATTTCAGCATCGGGGGTATTCCCTGTGTAATGAATAAGAGTCATCAGCTATACCTGTATGGTATGGAAGTAGACTGGCAGGGCGGTTTAAACAGCCGTGGATTTACTTTCAGTAATCCGAATGCCAGTAAAACCTGCGGATGCGGAACTTCTTTTGCGGTATAATCCTGTTAAAATGATGCATGCAATCGTATGGCCATAATATGAACCGGGCCACGGTCCCTGTTGTAGGCAGGGTTGATAACCAACTGGTAGTCCGGACTAATGAATATTTGTTTAAAGATATTTATTGAATAGTATAGTTCCAGTATCTGTTCATTACCGTAATTCAGTTTTCCATCTCCTAAAAGAAATCCATAGCCGCCACCGGAAAGATAGGTACTGTGATCGTTTGACAGGCCATTGCTGACAAATGCAAGGGCCAGCCTGTCATTATTTCTTTTCCAGATTTCTCCATCCAATTGCAGCCCGGTAGTAAAGCTTTTATCTATTTCAGTAAAAGCCCAGGACTCATTCTTTCCGTTGTTCCAGCTTGCTTTTACAAACTGGTGTATTAATCCAAAATGATTGTCGATACTGAAATAACAGCCCCATTTTGATCTCCCTAATAACCGGCTGCCGGTGATATCCGGAGCATTAACCCCGGCCGATTGTATAGAAAGCCTGTAATTACCCATATTCGCTTTATTCAAAAAAAATCCGGCATGCATGGTACTGAAACGTTTCGCATCTTTTTGAAACAGGTGTAATTTTTCCAGCTCCCAAACAATTCCCATTGCCTTGCCAAACTTAAACTGCAATACAGGACCATTGGCTTCAATGGGTACGGTAGTCATTGCTGTACGGAAAGTCCAGTCATGGTAAACTGCCTGAAAAACTGCACCCATCGTATACCCGCGGGTATTGGCAGGGTAGTCCCATGCGCCGTTACCCATCAGGCTCCAGTTCATGAATTCTGTTCTTGGATCGTGGCTGATTTGGGAATCATCAAAAAAATCAGTAAGTGAGAACTTGCCGAGGATAACGGAGAGATAATCTTTATTCGTAATTTCTCTTATCTGGTTCTGGTCATCCTCAACGGTCTCCATTCTGCTGCTCAGGGGAAAACGATGCTCGGCATACAGTCTGGCGATGAACGGTTTAGGCGCAGGATCTCCAACCCGGTACACTTCTCCATTAGGAAAACCGGCAATACCCGTAGTTTTACTAAGACCCTTGCCACCTGCGGCTTCAGGGTTACAAACGAGATATGTTTTATTAAACAGTTTGTATTTTAAAAAAGCGGTAACTGAAAACGATGCCCGCACGGGTTCACTGCTTTGCAGGCTGTTTTCGCCCGAGTAAGGCGCGTGAAAGTTGAAATGGTATTGCGGTATAAAAGTTGTTTGCCAGTGAAGTGAATATTTTTTTTGGAGAAGGGATTGCTTACTGACTGTTTGGGCAGCTATCTGACCGGTAGCGGCCAGGCACAGGATTATCATTAATCTTTTCATTGTACTAAACTTTAATTTAGGCAAATCTAAATTAAAGTTTTAATTAACCAAAATTAAATTGCACCTACCAGGCTGTACGGCACAGGAACAGACTCACTGCTTTGAAGGTGATATGTTTTTTGATGAAAGACACGGAATTCAGCCGCAAAGTAATACCACTTTATATACAAAATTTGTTAAGATATACATTATGATAAAAAAGCCTGCAGTTTTGCTGCAGGCTTTTTTATGGAAGATTCAACTGATTTATTTTTTCTTATCCACCGCTTTCCCCAGGGCCCTGTTCTTTGCAAAATCAACCAATATAGGCGCTGCTACAAAGATAGAAGAATAGGTGCCTGTGATTACCCCTATCAACATGGCAAAGGCAAAACCCCTGGTTACTTCACCACCAAAGATGAAGAGGATCAGAATGGTTAAGAATACCGTTAAAGAGGTCATGATCGTACGGCTCAGGGTTTCATTGATGGCCCTATTAATCACTGAGGCATTATCCGCGCCCTTCATCAATCTGCTGTCTTCCCGGATACGGTCATACACGATCACCGTGTCATTCATGGAGAACCCGATCACCGTAAGCACCGCGGCAATAAAATGCTGGTCAATTTCAAGCGGGAACGGAACAAATTTCCTGGCATAGCTAAACACAATCAGCGTTACCAATACATCGTGCAACAGGGCAACGATGGTACCCAAAGAATATCTCCAGTCGCGGAAACGGATGAAAATATACAGACAGATCATGATGATCGCAAAAATGGTAGCTGTTTGCGCGCCCTTTTTCAGATCGTCGGAAATGGTTGGTAATACGGTTTGTGAACTCTGCTTATAGTTCTTATCAAAATCAGTAAAACTGGTATTCTGCGGTAAATGGTTCTTTAACCCGTTGAAAAGTTTACTCTCCACCAATGAATCAATATTGGTACCTGTTTCTTTGATTTTATAAGAAGTGGTAATGTTTACCTGGTTCTTAACATCAACTGTTTTTATGATAACTGATTCGCCAAATTCTTTTTTCAGTTCATCCCTGATATCATCAGGACTAACCGCTCTATCAAATTTAATAGTATAACTGCGTCCGCCGGAGAATTCAACTCCCTCATCAAATCCATTGAAGTACGTGCTGATACCGAGTATGAGGATGATAACGGAAAGGCCGTAAGCATACTTTCTGTATTCGATAAATTTGATGGAAGCGTGTTTGAATATTTTTTTAGAGATACCTGTAAAATATTCAAAGTGGCGGTTCTTGTTCATATACCAGTCTGTGATCAACCTTGATACCAGGATTCCGCAGAACAGCGATAACAGGATACCGATAATCTGGGTGGTAGCAAAGCCCAATACAGGGCCCAGGCCAAAATAAGCCAGGATAATGGCGGTTAAGAGGGTGGTTACGTGCGCATCCAGTACCGGAGACAGGGAACGTTTATATCCGTCATTAACCGCATTCTGGTAACTCTTGCCTTTGGTTAGTTCTTCTTTGATACGTTCGAAGATGATAACGTTGGTATCCACCGCCAGGCCAATGGTTAATACCAGGCCGGCAATACCCGGCGCGGTTAGTGTAAAGCCAAGCGCGCTAAGGATTCCGATAGTAAACAGCAGGTTAAGGATCAGGGCGATATTGGCCACCCATCCACCTGTGTTAAAATATAACAGCATTAAAGCGAAGATCACAATAAAAGCGATCAGGAAAGATAAGGCGCCGCCTTTTACAGATTCTCTTCCAAGGGTTGGTCCTACCTGTTGTTCCTGCACAATTTTAGCGGGAGCGGGGAGTTTACCGCTTTCCAGTATCTCTGCAAGATCCTGGGCCTCTTTAATGGTATAACTGCCGGATATCTGTGAATTACCGGTTGTAATTGCCTCATTTACATTAGGAGCTGAATAAACAAAATTATCAAGTACCACTGCTACCGGTTTGCAAACATTACGGGCAGTCATCTTTGCCCAGATATTGGTACCCACTTTATCCATATTCATTTTAATGGCAATACGGCCCCTGTCGTCATAATCCTGTGAAGCGCTGATACCTTCCCCACCTAATTCAGCCTGTCCATTGTCGAGTGTTTTGATGGCATACAACATCAGTATATCTTTCAACTTGGGATCATTCAGTTCGGCTTTACCGTACATGAATACCAGGTTGGATGGAAATTTATTTTTAGCGATATCCATCCGCAGGTAATCATTCAGTGTACCGGTATCTTTTGAAGGGATATAACCCACCGCAGCGGGGTATACCGCTTTCCCGTCTGCACCGGTATAAGGTTGGGTAAACTGTATCAAACGAGCGATCGGATTCTGATTCGCTTTTATTTTAGTGGAATCTGCTTTGGAAGCAGTGGTTTTAATAGTCGTTAACCCGGAAATAGTCGCGGACTTAGAAGTATCCGCTTTAGCGGCCGCATTAACAGTAGCCGCGATTTTTGAGGTATCAGCCGTTACTTTTGTAACCGTGTCGGCAGGCGCATTTCCATCCAGGTATTCCTGCACTGCCTTATCGGCCGCAACAATACCATTTTGAAGTTCCTTGCTTTCAAAAGTATATACTTCAAAAAACTGGAGGTTGGCGGTTGACTGTAAGAATGCTCTTACCCTTTCTTTATCGTTGATACCGGCCAGTTCAATACTGATAATACCTTTGGCAGGATCGGGGTTGATATTCGGCGAAGCCACACCAAACCGGTCAATACGGGTACGTAAGATGCGGTAAGTGGTATTAAAGGCAATATTAGCCTGGTCTTTCAGGTAACTGCTTACTGCATCATCACTTGCATCAAATTTTATCTTACCATTACTGCGTGAAGCAAAAAATGGAGCCAGCTTTAAAGAGGGGTTCACTACTTGCAGTTCCTCACGGAATAAAGTAATCAGGTCGGCGCCACTATTCGCTTTTCTGGCCACTGCCTGGTTAAGGGCTTTGTTAAACTGAGCGTCTTTGGTAAAATTAGCCAGCGACCTGAGTAAGCCATCCAGTCCTACTTCCATCGTTACACTCATACCACCCTGCAGGTCAAGGCCCAGCATCAGTTCTTTATCCTTGGCATCACGGTAGGTAGTCAGTCCGAAGGCCAGTTTCGCGTCTTTGGTGCTATCCAATAAACGTTTCAGCCTTTCTTTTTTCAGCTCGCTTAAGCTATCGGCATAAGTAGCCTGTAATTCTTTATTGCCCGGGTATTTAACATCGGGAGCGGGGAACTTCTGCAACCATGCTTCGGCCTTTTTATCCATTTCACTTTCGTGGCTTTTTACAAACCAGGTAAATGACAATTGATACAGGCATATCAGTATCAAAGCAATCGCAAAAAATCGCACTAAACCTTTCAGTTGCATATTAGTAACGGTTTATTATTTTTTAGAGCGGCAAAGATAGGGGAATGGGAATGAAATACGGTATCTGTCCTGATTAGATATATAAGTATAATAAATATGTAAATTATTTATTTAACATCGGTCAGCGTAACATCAAAAAATAAAGGGGTATTGGGCGGGATACTGTTTCCGGCACCGATACAACTATAGGCCAGCGCGGAGGGTATAATTAGTTTAATACGACCTCCTTTTTTGATCAGGGGGATGCCAATTTTCCAACCTTCTATCACACTACCAAGAGAAAGTGCAATTGGATTAGCCGTGGCATCAAAAGTGGTTCCATTTAACAATTTTCCGGTATACACTACAGAAACTGTTGAAGTACTGGTAGCAGAAACGGCACTTCCCTGACTAATTATTTCATATAATAATCCACTGGTGTGTTCCGTATAGGCAATACTATTTGAGGTACAATAGTCTACCATCTGTGCTTTTTCGGAAGCAACAGATGCCGGCTGGCAGCCACTGGTATCCTTTTTACTACAGGAATTTAATAACAGAACCGACAGAATAACCACTAATCCCAAAAAAAATTTCATACCCTTTTATTTATATAGACTTTATTTTATGACTTAAGGCTGCTTTGCTTCCTCTTTTATATGGCTCTTTTCACGTTTCTTTTTAGCGGCTAACAGCTCCAGGTAGCGCTGTTCCAGCATTTCCCACCTGAATTTCCGGTAAATAAATGCGATAAAAACAGAGATAATCAGGATGCAAATCAGCAAAATGAATGAACTTAAACCCGCATTAGCCACCATATTGGCCCGTTGGTACCAGCCACTCTGCAATACCAGGATGATTAATATCCCGACAGCAAACCCAGACGAGAGGCCTACCAGGAATGGCCTTTTACTGGTTAATTCCTTTTCGCGGTTTTCGGCCCAGTAGGTAAGAAAAGACGCATCATCATTGCCGTTCATAACGCAAAAGTAGTTGATCGGGTATATAATCCTGTTGCCTGCAGCAGATAAAACCCTTGTTTAGCCATTTTTTAGTAAAAAATCCTGATTTTCAATGGAGTATGATCAACTCATCAAAATAAATTAAAATGAGACCAGTCAAAAAATACGGAAGAGATAAAAAAAATCCCCACTCGATTGAGTGGGGACCGGTATACAATGGTTTCATCAATAGTTGATTAATATCCACCCATGCCACCCATATCAGGCGCTCCGCCATGGGCGTGAGCCGCTTCAGGTTTTGGCTTATCAGCAATCACACATTCTGTTGTTAACAACATAGCGGCGATAGAGGCTGCGTTTTCCAATGCTACACGGGTAACTTTGGTTGGATCAATAACACCTGCCTTAAACAGGTTTTCATACACTTCGGTACGGGCGTTGAAACCGAAATCACCTTTACCTTCCTTGATCTTCTGAACCACGATAGAACCTTCAATACCGCTGTTTACAACGATCTGACGTAATGGTTCCTCAATAGCTCTTTTCACGATCTGGATACCGGTGGTTTCATCTTCATTGGCGCCTTTCAGTTTTTCCAGGCTGTCTACAGCGCGGATATAGGCAACGCCACCGCCCGGTACAATACCTTCTTCAACAGCGGCCCTTGTTGCATGCAGCGCATCGTCAACACGGTCCTTCTTTTCTTTCATTTCCAATTCTGTGGCAGCGCCTACATATAATACAGCTACACCACCACTTAATTTAGCCAGACGCTCCTGTAATTTCTCACGATCGTAGTCAGAAGTTGTGTTCTCAACCTGTGCCTTGATCTGATTTACACGTGCAACGATATCAGTTTTTTTACCTTTACCGCCAACAACAATCGTATTGTCTTTATCAATGGTAACAGAAGCAGCCTGTCCTAAATAAGTCAGGTCGGCATTCTCTAATTTAAAACCCTGTTCTTCGCTTATAACGATACCCGCGGTAAGAATAGCAATATCAGTGAGCATTTCTTTTCTGCGATCACCAAAGCCGGGAGCTTTTACAGCAGCCACTTTCAGCGTACCACGCAATTTATTTACCACTAAGGTTGCCAGCGCTTCTCCTTCCAGGTCTTCCGCAATAATCATCAATGGGCGACCACTTTGGGCCACTTTCTCCAGAATATGAAGGATATCTTTCATAGCGCTGATCTTCTTGTCGTAGATCAGGATATAAGGATTCTGCAGTTCCACTTCCATCTTCTCGCTGTTGGTTACGAAGTATGGAGAGATATACCCACGGTCAAACTGCATACCTTCTACCACATCAACTGTGGTATCGGTACCTTTTGCTTCTTCAACGGTGATTACGCCTTCTTTACCCACTTTAGCCATGGCAGCGGCGATCAGTTTACCAATTTCGCTGTCGCTGTTGGCAGAGATGGTAGCCACCTGTTCAATTTTTTTAGAATCATTGCCAACAGCCTGTGACTGAGCTTTCAGGCTTTCAATAACTTTGGCAACAGCTTTATCAATACCCCGTTTCAGGTCCATAGGGTTGGCGCCGGCAGCTACGTTTTTCAAACCTTCGCTGATAATGCTTTGAGCCAGAACGGTGGCAGTAGTGGTACCATCACCGGCAATATCCGCGGTTTTAGAAGCTACTTCTTTCACCATCTGGGCTCCCATGTTTTCGATAGGGTCTTCCAGTTCAATCTCTTTGGCTACAGTTACACCGTCTTTGGTTACCTGGGGGGCGCCAAATTTCTTTTCAATAACCACATTACGGCCCTTGGGTCCGAGGGTTACTTTTACAGCGTTGGCAAGGATATCAACGCCTTTTTTCATTTTATTTCTTGCTTCGATATCGAAGAAAATCTGTTTTGACATAGTTCGTTAATTTGAAAATTTGTGAATTTGAAAATTTGAAAATACCGGAGTGTGCGTAGCACACTAAATTGTTTCAAACTTAGATAATAGCCAGGATATCGCTTTCTCTCATGATAAGCAGATCCTGTCCTTCAATGGTAATTTCAGTTCCGGCATATTTACCATATAAAACGGTATCACCAACTTTTACAGTTACCGGCTCATCTTTCTTACCGGTTCCGGCAGCAACTACGGTTCCACGTTGTGGTTTTTCTTTTGCAGTATCCGGGATAATGATTCCGCCTGCGGTTTTTTCTTCAGCAGCGGCAGGCTTAACAATTACTCTGTCATGCAGAGGAGTAACGTTGAGTTTTTTTGCCATACGTTATAGGTTTTTAATTGATTGAGTTAATAATAACAGTGTGCAGTCAACGATTATTATGCCATAAGGCAGAATCAGGTCAAATTTTCAGCATTTGGGCCAAACTCCTTCAATGCCCTGCATAGACTGTCATAAACCGCACAAAGATGAGCTAAGTTTTCGAATGCTACTGTGTCAAAATTGCATATAACATAAACCTTCAATAGCGCTTTTCCACATTCTAAGATCCGGTACCGGCGGATATCCCACCTGTTCATCATTCAATATTCCGTATTCAATACCCGATATTCATTTTGTCCCCGACTGTTTAAACAATATATTTGCCGCCTTGAACAAGTTCTTACCAGATGATCAGTAGAAGAAATATACGTGTGAAAGTGATGCAGTTGCTCTATATGATAGAGGCCGCGGATAACCAGGTCGCATTTAAAAAGCCGGTTGATGAATTACAGAAACAACTGGACAAAAGCCGTGAATTGTTTGTATACCTGCTCTATTTCTTAACAGAAGTGGCCAGGTATGCCGAAACCAGCGCCCAAAAAAGGGCTTCCCGTAACCTGCCCTCGCGGGAAGACCTGAATGTAAATATTAAGATAGCCGGTAACGAGTTCCTATGGCAGATACTGGAAAATGCCTCTTTTCAAAAAGCCCTTGAACTGGATGCCCCGGAAAAGTATATTGATAAGGATCTGGTTAAAAAAATATATACCGATCTGACTGAAACGGACAAATACAAAGAATATATCTCACTCAGGAGCAGGGAAAAGGGCAAAGAAAAGGAAATCATCAAACTCATTTTTATACAGTTGATGTTACCCAATGAATCGTTCATCAGCCATATTGAAGAACTTTTTACCAATTGGGATGATGATGCGGACATGATGGATCAGTTGATGCTAAACTTTATTCAGAAACCCGCGGGATATAACCTGCAGGAAATGTTAAGTCCTGAAAAATGGGACTTTGCCAAAACATTACTTACCACTACGCTGGATAAAAAAGAGTACTGCGCCGAATTGATCAAACCCAAATTAAAGAACTGGGATGCAGAACGGATTGCCGTGCTGGATATGGTACTGATGCGGATGGGCGTTTGTGAACTGCTGTATTTTGAAACCATCCCTACCAAGGTTACGATCAATGAATATATTGACCTGGCCAAGGACTACAGTACACCTCAAAGCGGCCAGTTTGTGAATGGTATTCTCGACAATATCCACAAAGAAATGCTGGAATCCGGAAAGATCAGAAAAGTTGATTTTAAGAGCAAAGTATAATAACCTATCACTTACCTTTACAGTACTTACTTAAAAAAGTAAACAA
>CAYHTC010000020.1:0-16246 GCA_964359445.1 uncultured Sediminibacterium sp.
GAGTACCTCCAGCTCATACCTGTATTTGGCAGAACCTTTGATTACCTCGATATTTTTTCTTCGGTAGCGGGTGTTTTTTGCAGTCACCTGGTTTTTGCGAAACTCATGGGATCGCGGATTTCACAGATTGAGCAAAAAGCCTGATAAATCAGCGATTAGTTTTTAGAATCTTTTGTGTCAAGTATTACCGGTGTTTTTCCGCCGCCCATAATAATCACTTTGGCATTGGGAGAGGTAATTAACCCTTTCATTACCTGTATCTGCTCGTATTGTAACTGTTTATCTCCTAAACCGGAACTGATGATTTTTTGATAATCGGCAATACCCTGTGCTTCCACTCTTTTGCGTTCTGCTTCCTGTTTCTCTTTTTGCAGTACGAATTCCATTTTCTGGGCATCCTGTTCCGCTTTGATCTTTTCTTCGATTGATCCTTTTACGGTAGTGGGCAATGTGATATTTCTTACCAGTAATTGCTCGAGCACTAATCCGCGTTTTTTAAAATCTTCTTCTATGCTTTTAAAGATGCGACCCTGAAAAAGATCTCTTTTCACGGAGTATAGCTCTATCGCCGTAAAATACACTGCATTATCCCTGATTTTGGTTCGGGTAAGCGGCCGAACAATCTTATCTCTGTAATCCAACCCGGTTTCTTTAACAATGTTCGGCGCTTCGGTACTTATTACCCGGTAGAGAACAGTAAGGTCTATCACCACTTCCAGTCCATCTGCCGTTAATACACGAATGGCGTCATCGCCCTCCTTATCTCCCTCATCATGTACACCGCTCATGGTGTAGTTCTGGGTTTTGATATCCACTTTTTTTACATCTACTAACGGATTTACGATACTCAGTCCACTGGTGAGAATATCATTGTCTACTTTACCGAATAATGATTTCACGCCTATCTCACCGGCATCTATCTGTTTAATAGAGGCAGTAAGAAAGCCTATCACCGTGAGGGCTAATCCGCCAATGCGGAGGCTGGTTGCCAGTTTATGCAGTTCATCTCTTTGCTTAAAAAGTATTGTACCGGCTATCAATAAAATGAGGCCTAGAATAATAAGTGCCATGGTTTATTTTTTTTAAATTAATAGATTAGTAGCTTAACAGATAAAAATAGTACATCAACTGCTGTGATCGGATACGAGTACCCATTGGTTCCTGATCTTGCGAAACAAAAGGGTATAGTATCCGCTTACATCCCCAATACTTCTTTTTAGCATCCATTTACCCAGAACAAAATAACGGTCCGGAGAGAGTTGTTCCACTTTTAATATGTTGTAGCTAAGTTTTCCCATAGTTACTGTATCCGGATAACTTTTTTGATAATTTTTGAGGGCGTTTTGATAGCCATAGCTCGGTCCATTCTTTCCTACAAACAAAAGGCTGTCACTTTTCCAGTATCCCTGCATGAATGCTTCGATGTTGCCATTGTTCCATTCCCTGGTTTGGTTGGCGAGTATGGAGCGGATGATCTGTTCGTCTTTGTTTTGGGCGCTGGCAGTGGTTAAAAAGGTTACAGTAGTTAAAAGGGTTAAAAGGAGTTTCATACGGGAAGTTTACGGGAGTAAGCTACGATATTTGGGGGGGATTGATCATTGATTTGAGAATTAAATTTCTCTTTGTATGCCGGTACGAATTTATTAACTTAACCGCATGGACTATGTTTCCCATTTACAAAAGGATAAAAAATTAGCCCGAACGATAGGAGATGAATTGCATGTGCTGACACTGCATTCCAATATTCCCGTGCGCATTATGGCAAGTATTATCAGTCAGCAATTAAGTACCAAAGTGGCTAAAGTGATATTTAAGCGTTTCCTGGAACTATACCAGGGTAAGGAACCCAAACCAAAACAGGTATTGGATACGCCCGGTACTATCCTGCGGTCTATCGGGCTGAGTAATGCGAAAGTGAGTTATGTGCATAATGTGGCGGCTTTCTGTATCGAACATAAAATTACCGATAAGAAATTGCTGGCCATGAGCAATGAAGAGATCATTGATTTGCTCATACAGATCAAAGGAATAGGCAAATGGTCGGTTGAAATGCTATTGATGTTTACGCTGGGCAGGGAGGATGTATTTGCCGTTGATGACCTTGGCATTCAGCAGGCGATGATACAATTATACAAACTGGACCCTGCCGACAAAAAAGGGATGAAAGAAAAAATGCTGAAGATTTCTGCTAAATGGAGCCCATACCGGACTTATGCCTGTTTGCATTTGTGGAAGTATAAGGACGCATAACGCTTAGTGTTATGCCGAATTCCTCGCCGCATTAATAATTCCAAACATACTCCTGGTTACTAATTTTTCGTACACCACTTTTAATTCAGGGGTTGTTTCCTCTTTATGTAATTGGTGTAAGGCGTATTGCTGGATGGTTAATAGTGGCAATACAATTTTATCACGCATCTGAATGGAAGCGCTGCCGGTCCTGTCGTCCTGCATGAGCACCGTTGAATCGGATAGTTCCAATACCAGTTGATTGGTGAGATCAAATTCTTTCTTGATGAGCTCCCATATTGCGCCGTATTGCGGATCATCTTTGATGTATTGTGTTAAGGCGAAGGATGATTTCAGCATACTCATCATACTGTTATCAATTAAGGTGCGGAAGAAAAGCAGATTGCGGAACATGGCTTTCACATCATTCCATAATCCTTTTTCTTTCATTTGCTGTAAGGCGGTGCCTACCCCAAAATAACCGGGTACATTTTGCTTTAACTGGCTCCAGCTTCCTACAAAAGGAACGGCGCGAAGATCCTCAAAACGAAGCCCGCCCACACTCCCACGTTT
Organism: uncultured Sediminibacterium sp.; assembly: GCA_964359445.1. Classification (GTDB taxonomy): domain Bacteria; phylum Bacteroidota; class Bacteroidia; order Chitinophagales; family Chitinophagaceae; genus Sediminibacterium. The sequence goes on from CAYHTC010000020.1 coordinate 2,803, forward strand.
GGAGGGCCTGCTGGCGATATTGCTTTTACTGTAATAATTCAGCGGGCTAAACTGCTGCAGATAAGAAAGGAATAAGGGGTGTGTTTTAAAAGATTGGTAGGTTTCATAACTGATCCTGCCCAGTTCTTCCAGCAGGTAACGATCATGCTGGGATAACTGCATCCGCGTATCGGAGAATAATTCATTATTCAGTCCGGCACTTAACAGTTGCTCTAAATTATATTGTGAAGATTGTATGGTGCCAAAATTGGAGGTGATGGTTTGTCCCTGTACGGTTAGCTGAATTTCTTCATTTTCGATAGTATTTCCGAGCGATGCATAGAATTTATTGGTTTTTCCGCCACCTCTTGAGGGTGGTCCGCCTCTGCCATCAAAGAATTTCGCTTTGATACCGTATTTGCGTGAAATGGCAGTCAGGTTCTCTTTGGCTGTATAAATACTCCAGTTAGCCTGCAGGTAACCGCCGTCTTTAGTACCATCACTGAAACCCAGCATGATGGTCTGTTGTTGTTGCCTTTGTAAAAGGTGTTGTTTATATACCGGGAGCGTATATAAAAATTCCATGATGGTCTCCGCTTCCTGCAGATCATCAATGGTTTCAAATAAGGGGATGATATCTATTGTTAATGTTGCAGCCTGCCATCCGCATAAACGGAATAATGCATATACTTCCATCATATTCACGGGGTTCTGGCAATTACTGATGATGTAGCGTTGGCAACCTGCTTCCCCATTCATCTTTTGTATACTTTTAATAGCATGGATGCTTTGCAGCGTGTCTTTCACAATACCATCGGAAAAAATTTCCGGATCAATTGCTGTTTCCAGAGAAATAAGAACATTTATTTTATCTTCCGGTGAAAGCGTTGCATAGTTATCCGGTAAAATGCCGGGTAGCCCTTTTGCTTTTAGTTCAGTATTTGCCTCAAGCAATACCTGTGTGTGTATCCGGCTGTCTTGCCTGATATCCAGGGCGGCAAAATGGGTTCCAAATATTTTTACTTTGTGAATGAGGCTGTCTATCCGCTGTAAAAACAATGAATGGTGATTGGATACCACCAGGGCACGGATATTGGTTAATTGCAGCAAGAGTTCCGCGGAACTGATGCGGTTACTTTCTTCGGGTCTGAATACATTTTCATATAGTTGTTCTTCCAGGCTGTGTATCATGGTATCTACATCGCTGAATGTAAGCCTGCGTGTAAGTTTACGAACATCGCGGTAATAACATACAATGATGGCGCTTCGTAGTGCCTGTGCGGCTTTCAGGGTGATTGCCGCATTCACAAAAGGATTACCATCCCTATCTCCACCGGGCCAGAAACCTAATTCTATAAATGGGTTGTCGCCATCATACCGGTTATCAAAAATCTCCTGCTCAATAAAGTTGTAAATATTTCCGATGGAATGATATAAGATATTTTCAAGGTACCACATCAGGTTCACGGCCTCGTCGTATGGCGTGGGCTGTTTCTTGTTAAAGAATGGCGTGATACCTAATTGTTGTATATAAAGGTTGATGGTATGAAAATCATTTTTACTGATGGCTTCATTCATATCATGAATGATACCCAGCACACTACCCGGGTAAAACTGTGTGGGGTGGGCAGTAAGTACTACTCTAACCCGGAATTTGCGCAGTTTGTTTTTCATTGCCTGCGTTTTGCCTGCAAAAACCGCTTCATTATACAGGGCTTTTAAACTACCCGCTCCATCCATATCATGCACGGTGGTAAAAGCGGCGTCTTCAATGGCATCGAATAATACTACCTGCCTTTCTACATATTGGGCAAATTTGAACAGCCGCTCAACTTTTTCGGCCTGTGATTTTACATTGGTATGCTGTTGAAAAAAATGGTCAATGATCTCCATCGGGCTTTTCCCTTCTGCATAACCATCCTTACAGGCTTGTAATAAAATGGGTAACAAAGCGCCCACATTGGCGATACCTGAAAAAGGCAGTGCGGCGAACAGGCTATTGTATATCGTATACTTGTCTGTTACATTGCGCTTGAAATTATTGATGTATTGGGAGGATGACATATTTTGCTTGCTTGCGGCCAAGTTAAACATTTGTATAAAAAGAAACTAACAAAAACCCCGGATCCGTGATATTTCGCGGCTTTTCTAACTAATGATTGTTAGTTAGGCTTAATAAAAACGCGATTAAACTTTATCGGGTTTAGTTAGTCAAACGGCAGTTAGTTATATTTATCAAAATACCCTGCATGTACGCCGACGATAAAGAACTACTGCGTCAATTCAATCAAACTGATACCAAAGAGCAGGTATTTACGGCTATCATACAAAAATACCAGGAAAAATTATACTGGTATGTGAGGCGCCTGGTGGTGGTGCATGATGATGCCAATGATGTATTGCAAAATGTATTTATTAAAGTCTGGAACGGTCTTAACAAATTCAGGGAAGACAGTCATTTATATACCTGGTTATACCGCATTGCCACCAATGAGAGCCTTAGTTTTCTGGAAAAATTAAAACGAAGCGGAACCATCTCCCTGGATGAAGAAGGCAGTGAAGGGTTGAGTAACCGGTTAAAAGCAGATAGCCATTTTGATGAGAAAAAGCTGGAATGGAGACTGCAACTGGCCATACAGCATTTGCCGGAAAAGCAGCGTTTGGTATTCAATCTCCGTTATTATGATGAGATGCCCTACCGGGAAATGAGCCGGATTCTTGAAACCAGTGAAGGGGCATTGAAAGCCAGCTACCATCATGCGGCTAAGAAAATAGAAGAATTCATAAAAAATTATTAAACTTTCCATAAATCAGGCCGTCCATAATAATCAGATGAAAAGTAGGGAAGACATATCGAAGGAATTAAGGGAGATCAGCCCTTTCATGGCTGGGATAGAAAAGACCAATCCTTACAATGTGCCTGAAGGTTATTTTGCCCGACTTCCCCATCTTATCCTGTCCAACATACATCAGAGGGAAGACCAGGTGAATGAAATAAGCAGTGAATTGGCCGTTGTTGCCCCATTATTGAATACGATCAGCAAACAGCGGGTACAGGCGGTTCCCCCGGGTTATTTTAACCAGGTTAATTTTGCTGCTCCCGTTTTACAGCAGCAAAGGAAACCGGCTAAAATTATCAACCTGCCCACCGCCGGAAGATGGATACCAATGGCCGCCGCGGCTGTAATAACCGGCATAGTAATAACCGGCGCTTTTATGTTTACAAATAACCAGGATAGTCATATTGAGTATGAAAAGTATACCCACACCGATATGCCTGCCGGGCTGACTGAAGTTAGTGAAGCGGATATTGAGAAATACCTGAATGAACCGGAGCATACAGTGTTAACACAGCCGGTAACAGTGTCGGTTACTGAAGAAGAGCTTTTTGATGTAACCGGCACAATACAATTATTAAGTGATGAAGTATTAACCCAATATATTACAGAGAATGCAGACCCCACTGAAACGGCTGCTGAAGCAAAAAATAAATGATGATGAAATGAGCTATCATACTGATGACCACCAACCGGGATGATTAACAGGCGAAATAAAATTCACCGCGGGTAATTCCATGCGGCAAAAAACATTAAATATAATTACATGCAAAAGATTTACTTACTTTTTAGTTTATTGATGTCCATGGCTTTTCCCGGAATGGCACAACAGGAAGAGGCATCTTCCAATGCGGCCACTATTCAGGGGCTGAAAATAGCTTTTATTACCAGGCAACTGACGCTTACTACTGAGGAGTCTGAAAAATTCTGGCCCTTATATTTTACGTACATGGGAGAGTTGAAGAAAGCCAGGCAGGAGAAGCAGGATGATATACTGGGGCTGGAAGAAGAGGTACTGGGTATTCGGAAAAAGTATAAACCCGAATTTAAAAAGCTGCTGCTGACAGATGAACGTACCAATAAGGTATTGACGGCGGACCGTGATTTTAATAATGTATTGCGAAAGGAGTTACAGCAACGGATGCAAATGCGGAATAAGCGGAAAGGTCTGAACTAATCCTGCTTTCAACGAATGCGATAAAGCCGATACGGATACGCATCGGCTTTATTGTGTAAAAACTATTCTGGCCAGACCGGTGATTTGATATCATGATAAAATAAAAAGGACCAGTTTTCTGCCTGTCCCTGCTGCCACCATTGCCGGCGTAGCTCCATACATTTTTTCCCGTCGAAATCATATTTAGCTATGAAACGGTTTTTCATCTGTTGCAGTTGTGGCGCCACATCACCGCCGAAAAATGCGGTCTGACCGTTTTCTGTAATCCAGAATACCTGGTGAAATTTACTATGCGCTCCTGTTAATTGATAACGTATATAACCATCTATCCATCCTTCATCTTCTTCCAGAAAAACTACTCTGCTAAATGAATCGAGTAAGGTAAAATCTTTGGTAATATAAGAGGCTGATCCAACTTCCATTGCATAATCAAACTCTCTCCGCTGCACAAAATAGGTTGCGTACGGGAAACTGATCAAACGTTCCGGTGTTTGAGGGTCCTGTATGGTAATACCACCTGCATGGTCTTTATGCAAATGACTCATCAGCACTTTTGTAACCTGTGAGGGATTGATGCCTGCTCTCAGCAGATTATTGTGTAATTGAGATTTGCCGCTTGCATCATAATAGCCAAGCCCTGTATCTAAAAGGATTACATCATTATCCGTAATAATAACAAAAGGCTGAATCTCTACCAGCAAGCTTCCCGCGGGGCGTGTGTCCAGTTCTTCAATACTGGTATTAAAAGGAACGAAAACCCTGGTACTGTCTATCGTAAAAGTTCCTTCTGAAAGTGGAATTATCTGCATATACTATAAGGGTTACGTTTATCTCAGTACCATCTGCCTGTCTGCATCCAGCCGCAATAAAATAAAAATAAGTACCGTAAATGTCAGTAGCGATGAGCCTCCATAACTGATCAGTGGCAGTGGAATACCTACAATCGGAAAGAGGCCAATGGTCATACTCACATTTACGGCTATGTGAAAGAACAGTATACTGGCCACACTATAAGCATATACCCGGCTAAAAGTACTTCGCTGCCGCTCTGCCATTCGTACAATGCGATAGAGAAGGAACAGGTAGATGCTTAAAAAAATGACACAGCCCGTAAAACCAAAAGCTTCGCCGAGAGAGGTGAAAATAAAATCGGTGTGTTGTTCGGGTACATATTTACCCCGGGTTTGGGTTCCTTTTAAAAATCCACGGCCTGTTAATCCGCCGGAGCCAATGGCAATTTTACTTTGTCTCACATTATAATCATCCGGCTTTCTTACCGCTTTCTCACCTGATTTTCTTTCAGACTTTTTATTCCGGGTGCAATCGTAGTCTTTGCCCACCATGCTGTAAATACGCGTACTTTGGTAACATTCCAGCACATTGTTGAAGATATAGGGTACCACAAATCTTTGTATACCTACGCATAATAACCAAATGCTTACAACCATTACCAGCAGGCTTTTGTTCTTTCTGCTTTGTTTTCGTACCAGAAAAAAAATAACGCCTGCCATAATGGTTAAGAAGAGGGCTAAAACATTTGGATCAAGAATGAGGGTGGCAATAACCAGTATGGCAAATGAAGAGCCAAAGATCAATATCTGTGCGGGTAAACCTTCACGGTACATGGCCATTAAAAAGGCTGAGTAAACGAGGGCCAATCCTAATTCGTGTTGCAAAACAGACAGTACTGCGGGTGCGGCAGCGATAAGACCTGCAATTAACTGTGATTTGAGTTTGCTGAAATCTGTTTCCGGTCTGGATAAGAATTTAGCCAATGCCAATGCGGTAAATATTTTGCATAATTCTGCCGGCTGAAGGTTAAAACCACCGCCAATGGGTATCCAGCTTTTAGATCCGCTGATATTCCTGCCAAAAACAAAAGTTGCCAGCATCAGTAAAATGCCAAAAACATACAGCAGGTTGGCCAGGGCAGTAAATAATTTGCTGTCGGTTAATAATATAAAAGTGGCAATGATGGTGCAAATGCCTGCAAAGATTAACTGCCTGCTGTAATTTGTTTTACCGCCAAGAAATGCTTGCAGCCAATTGGTATTGGTTCTGTACTCTACCATAAAAATGCAAAGAATACCAATTGATACCAGTATGGCATATAACCAGATGATTGTCCAGTCAACTCCCTGAGCTATATTATTACGATTACTCATTAGCTTATCCTGTAATTATTTTTATTCTTTTTATCATCATTAATCAGTATGGCAGGTGTATCGTTTTTCTTTTTTGGCAAAGGGGGATTGACGGGTTTAACAGGAGTTGGTTTGGTATCCGGTTCTGCATTTTCTTCCGGATCTGCCGAATCGTTGTCCTCTCTGCTGATACGCTGCTGCAGTAATAGTTGGGCCTCTTTAACCTGTTTTAAGGAATCTCTTTTGGCCATTGCCAGACGCATTAGCCGGGGTATCAGATTCTTATTGGTAAACTCTTCCACTTTTGCCTGTCTTTCCTTGCCTGTAATTGAATCTCTTAAATATTTTTCTATCAATAAGCTGGCAATGGGGGCCGCATTCCATGCACCTTGTCCCGCATTTTCACAAATAACAGCGATGGCGATCTTCGGATTCTCTCTGGGGGCAAATGCGCCAAAAAATGAATGGTCTACCTGTGGTTCCATCCGCCCGTTTACTTTGGCATAGTTTTCAACAGTACCCGTTTTGCCACAAACGGTGATACCCGGTATTTTCGATCTAACGGCTGTACCATAATCAACAACTGCCTGCATGCCATCCTGAACGGCCTCAAAAATGGAATCAGGAATATGCTTATCTGTATAATGTTTCGTTTTAAATGCATCCAGTAACTGATAGTCGTCGCCTCCTTCTATTGAATCAACCAGGTGAGGGGTATAATACCAGCCTTTATTGGCTATGATGGCCATTACATTGGCTAACTGTACGAGGGTTGTATTCACTTCACCCTGACCAATCGCGTTGGAAATTATATTACAGGAGTGCCATCTCTGGCCGAAAATTTTTCGATAGTAGGATGAAACAGGAATATTGCCTCTTTTTTCTGATGGGAGATCAATTCCCAATTTCTTGCCAAGACCAAATGAATAGGCGTAGCGGTTAAATACTTTTAATGCACTGTCTGCACCACCATATCTTGGTTGGTCGAGTGTTCTTTTATATACCGTAGAAAAATACGTGTTATCACTATGTGCAACGGCTTCTTTAAAAACGAAGGTTCCTTTATCCAGGCATTTGGGTCTTCCGGTACCGCAGCCGGTAAAATATCCGTTACAGGTAACAGAGGTTTTCGCATCAATCACTCCTTCTGTTAAACCAACAATACCTACCACCGTTTTAAAAGTTGATCCCGGTGAGTAATAAGTACCCATACCCCTGTTATTAAAAGGGGTTCGCGGATCGAGAAACAGTTCCGCGAAATGTTTTCTTTTCTGGTTGCCGGTAAGGTAATTGGGATCATAGGTTGGGGCGCTCACCATACATAAGATACCCCCCGTTTTAGGATCGATAGCTACTATACTCCCTACTTTATTGGTCATTAACTGCTCACCCAGTTTTTGCAACTCCACATCAAGGCTGGTATGTATGTTTTTTCCGGCAATGGCAGTAGTATCATAAGCCCCATTTTCGTATGAGCCCTGTATGCGGCTTTTATTATCCCGTATAAAATTCTTTACGCCCCTTTGTCCCATCAATACTTTTTCATACGATCTTTCCAAACCGGTAAAGCCGGCATAATCGCCCATTAGATAGCCTTCGTCTTTATGTCTGCGCAGGAAGCTGGTATCCACTTCCGCAACATACCCCAAAACATGAGCGGCAATGTGATAAGGATAACTTCTTACGGAACGTTCTGTTAGAGAAAATCCGGGGAACTTATAAATATTCTCATTCAGGCGGGCATACATTTCGGGAGACAGAAGGGTTTCAAAAACGCCGATACGTACATTACCTGTTTTGAAGATAAGTTCCCGCATCCTTTTTTTATACTCGGCGGTATCAATGTTCAGCAAACGGCATAAAGAAAGGGTATCAATCCCTTTAGATTCAGAAGGTATCACAACGAGGTCATAGCTAATGGTATTTTCCAGTATGGCTTTCCTTTTTCTGTCGAAAATGATTCCTCTGTCCGGATAGACCACTTTACGGAAGATGGCATTATTTTCCGCTGCCAGTTTATATTTGACAGAAAACAACTGCAGATTAATCAACTGCCCAAGAATCACTAAAAAAACAACGGCAAAAATGATCTGTATAATACCCCCTCTGCTTTGATTAAATACCGGCATGTTTGTTTTCTAAGAAGATGAAATTGCTGATGTGAACCGTACCAGTACAAAGTTGCTGAATTGACACAAGCTTTGCATCAATCTTTTTTAAAAAAGTTATTAATACTTGTGGATGGGCCCTATACGCTTTTTAAGCGGCATTCGCGCGGAGGCGGCCTTTCCGGTTAAACAGCATCTCTGCCAGGGAAATCATCAATAAGCTGATGGCTGTGGTACCTGCTACTTTACCGATGAAATAAACAAAATTGCCAAACTGCAGCCATTCAATCAATACCAGATAGAAATGGTGAATAAAAGTGAGTACTCCGGCATATAGTGCATACGGCGCCCAGCCCATACTTTTATAACCTGGCTCTATATAACTCTGTTCAGTGGTTTCTTTGGGGATGAGCAGGTTAAGCAAAAAGGGCCTGATATAAGCGATCAATACACAGGGTGCGGCATGCAAACCGGGTGTGCCTGTAAAATAATCTAAGCTAAGACCAAAAATAAAACTGATCACCAGTAACCAAAAGCGATTGATCTGAAAAGGGAGCCAGAGTATATAAATGAAGTACAGGTAGGGCACAATGAACTGGTGTAATGGGGGAATCTGGTTCAGGATATACACCTGGAACAGGAGTAATAACACAAAACGGATAATATTTTTCAGCAGGATACTCATGGATTTTTGGGTGTGTTTGTTTCTAACTGCACCTGTTCAATATATCTGGTGTTTTCTATCAGGTAAACATACTGGATGCTGAAAAAGTTAGTGGCTGTTTTTATTTTTAGTGTATAAAAATTACTGGCCGGATCAGCGTTGATTTCAGCAATGGTTCCAATCATCAGTCCGGATGGGAAATTGGATGAGTAGGTGCTGGTTAATACCGTATCGCCCCTGTTTACTTTTGCTCCTTTTGTTACATTTTTCAACGTGAGGTAAGACGGGTCATTCCCATCCCATTCAATACTGCCGGCAGTATGATCTTTTTTCAGCATGGCGCTTACTTTGCTGTTACGGTGCAAGAGGCTCATCACTTTGCTGAAATTATTGCTGGTTTCAACAACAACGCCCACAATACCAGTTGATCCAACTACGGCCATTCCTTTTTTTACACCCTGTTCCGTACCTCTTTCAAGGGTTATAAAATTAGCCTGTAAACTATACGTATTACCAACTACTCTGGCGGGCAGGTAAGTGAATTTCCGATAATGGTGAAGTGTATCTTTTGCCAGCGAGTCTATCAGGTATGTCTTCCCGTCATTCACCGGCAGAAAATTTGACATTAGTCCGTTTCTCAAACGGGCATTTTCTTCAGATAATATCCGGTTAGTTTCTTTCAAACTAAAATATTCGCGAAACCCGCTGTATTGTTTACTGATACTGCCTGTTGCTTCATTGGCAACCGAAGAAAAAAATGACTCGTGTGTTTTACTGGCACTACTCAGCATCACAATGGCTAATACCTGTAACAGCAGAAAGCTGAGAAAGTTGAAGTAGCGGCGTATGAAGAGGAAGATGTTTTTCACGAACGGGAATTAGTGGATAGATGTCATCTATAATCTATCTCATAATAAATGGAAAACGCTGGTAATTCTTCAATGCCAGTCCCGTACCGCGAACCACACTTTTCAACGGATCATCAGCAACATGTACCGGCAATTTAATTTTGGCGCTTAACCTTTTATCCAGTCCCCGTAAAAGGGCGCCACCACCGGTTAAGTATAGACCCCTGCGGTATATATCGGCAGCCAATTCGGGAGGGGTGGTTTCCAGGGCTTTGAGGATGGCCTCTTCAATTTTGAAAATACTTTTATCCAAAGCTTCGGCTATTTCCTGATAGCTTACCATGATCTGTTTGGGTATGCCGGTAACCAGATCACGACCATTAACGGGTAAATCTTCCGGTGGATTGTCGAGGTCCTTCATAGCCGCTCCCACATTTATTTTTATCTGCTCCGCCGTACGTTCACCAATCAACAAACTATGATAACGGCGCAGTGCCTCCATAATGTCTGCAGTAAATTCATCACCCGCGATACGGATACTCTGGTCGCACACAATACCCGCCAGCGCAATCACGGTAATACCTGTGGTACCACCGCCAATATCAATGATCATATTGCCAACAGGCTCTTCTACATCTATACCAATACCCAGGGCTGCTGCCATGGGTTCATGAATCATGTATACTTCCCTGGCGCCAGCCTGCTCGGCACTGTCTCTTACGGCGCGTTTTTCCACTTCAGTAATGGAAGAGGGAATACAGATTACCATGCGCCAGCTTGGTGGAAACAGGGGTTTTTTGGGATAAATCATTTTGATCAGTTCCCTGATCATCAGTTCGGCAGCATTAAAATCGGCAATAACGCCGTCTTTCAGGGGCCTTACGGTACGAATGCTTTCATGGGTCTTTTCGTGCATCATCAGGGCTTTTTTGCCCACAGCCAGCACCTCTTTCATATTGTTCCTGTTAAGGGCAATAATCGAGGGCTCATTTACCACCACCTCATCGTTATGTATTATCAGGGTATTGGCGGTACCCAGATCCATGGCAATCTCCTGTGTGAAAAAGTTAAACAATCCCATTGTATATAAAAAGTTCGAATGTGTTAATCAATGAATGCAAAGGTGACTGATATTAGTTAATAAACAAAGCCAAAATACTGATTTTTTGGGGGGGAATCGAAAATTGTCTCACGACTGACGATTCACGTCTCACGAATTTAAAACTCATACCCGATATCCCTCCGAAAGTACATCCCTTCAAAAGAGATCTTTTGTAAAATATTATTTGATTTTTCTACTGCTTCTGCAAGGGTATTTCCATAGGAAGTTATTGCCAGTACGCGTCCGCCATTGGTTACCACTTCATCACCCACCTGTTTGGTGCCTGCATGAAAAACCATTGAATCATTGTTAATGCAACAATTTGCCAATCCGTTAACCGGTAAATTTTTTTGATAATTTCCCGGATACCCACCACTCACCGCCATCACAGTGGCACAACTTCTTTCATCAAACGAAATATTGGCATCCGCCAATGTTCCGTTATCCATTGCTGCCAATAACGCAACAAGATCTGTTTGCAGCAATGGCATCACTACTTCTGTTTCAGGATCACCCATGCGGCAGTTGTATTCTATCACCCATGGCTCGCCCTGCACATTCATCAAACCAAAAAAAACAAAGCCGTGGTAATTTAATTTTTCTTTGGCCAGACCATCAATGGTGGGTTTAATAATGCATTCTTCCACTTTCTGCATGAATGCTTCATCCATAAAGGGAACAGGACTAACACAGCCCATACCCCCGGTGTTCAAACCGGTATCTCCTTCGCCTATGCGTTTATAATCTTTTGCATGACCGATTACCTGGTATACTTCGCCATCCGTTAAAGCGAATACACTCACTTCAATGCCCTGTAAAAATTCTTCAATCACTACTTTACTGCTGGCTTCACCAAACTGTTTGTTAATGATCATTTTTTTAAACACCTGCAGCGCTTCATCATGCGAAGCCGCTATCACCACGCCTTTGCCGGCAGCCAGCCCATCTGCTTTTAATACAATGGGGAGGCTATGTGCAGCAATATATTTTTTTCCTTCTTCAAAATTTCCGGCAGTAAATTCTGCATAACCCGCTGTTGGAATATTATGCCGTTGCATGAATTTTTTACTGAATGCCTTGCTGCCTTCCAGTTGTGCCGCTTCTGCCGAGGGCCCTACTACAATAATATTTTGCAGTTGCGGGTCTGCCTGAAAAAAATCATAAATGCCCTTTACCAACGGTTCTTCCGGTCCTACCACCAGCATATTTATCTTATGGAAAAGACATGCACTTTTTATATCCGTGAAATCAGAGATATTGACAGGCAGGTTAGTGCCAAATTCAGCAGTGCCGGCATTACCGGGTGCAATAAAAAGTTGATCGCAGTGATGGCTTTTAACCATTTTCCATGCCAGGGCATGTTCACGCCCGCCGGAGCCCAGTAGTAAAATATTCATGTTTACAAATTGCAGGGCGAATGTACACTATCCATTTATTTTTTAGGATGGCGTATCTTCCAAACCCACATAACTTTTTTCGGGAAGCCTTTTGGCAACAAAGAGGTACAGAACAAAAAAGACAGATATGATGCCGATGAACAGCCAATAGTATCTGGCGCCGGTATATTGCGCAAAAAAACCATTATTGGCAATACTCCTGTTCACAAGGCTGTCGAAATAATTACCTACTGAAATGCCGAGGAGGTATAAGGCGCTCATAGTGCTTTTCATAGATTTGGGTGAGTGTGTATAGGCATACTACAGGCAGGTGATAGATACCAGGATTTCAGCGATAGCCAATACCAGGTACGCCAGAATCTGCCACCAGACACTGGGGTGCCCGCCCTTATCTATGCTTTCCTGAATCAGGGCGATGATCACGAATGTGATGCCTGTTAACAGTAAACCGGCGCCTATTTTTTTTAAAGGAGTAACTTTCAGTCCCATTTTTTCAAGCAAAGGAAATACCCCATAAGTCATTACAGGGATCATGCTCACCAAAAATATGGGGTTAAATGTCTGGATCTGTTCGGCAAAAAGCTGGTAACCGAAAATGGTCAGGTCTAGCTTTTTGGCCTGTAATACCCATTCAGCAAGGTTTTGATCCCATAATGCCCAGAAGATGGGTGTGAAAGCGAAGATCATCAGTACCCGGTAAACAGCTTGTACGCCATCAATCGATTTGGCTGAAAAGTTCCTTCTTTGCGATAGCTCTTCCCAGAAAGGTCTATTGGTTTTTTTTCTGAACAGCTTGTTAACCGCATTATTGAATAATTGAATGATGGCAAAAAAACTGATGACCATAAAATTTTCTCTTTTGGTACCAGACGGGGGTACCCGCACATACTTTTTTCTGCCCATCCAAAAAATAATGGTTGCCAAACACATTAATATACCGGGTATACCAAAAGCCCATTCAGGTCCGTACTTATTATAGACAATTGGTATGAACAAGGTAGAAACGATGGAACCCGTGTTGATGGTAAAATAAAACCAGCCATACATTTTAGACAGGAGGTGTTCATTCGATTTATCAAACTGGTCTCCCACATTGGCCGATACGCATGATTTAATACCGCCTCCCGCCGCTGCAATCACCACCAGTCCGATGGAACAACTCCTGGCGGACAGACTCACAAGGATGGA
>CAYHTC010000021.1:0-16191 GCA_964359445.1 uncultured Sediminibacterium sp.
TAGGTGATAAAGTTGATTGAGGCATTTCCCCTGCATCAGTTACAGCTTTTCATGAGAATTAACCCTGTTTTTCCTGAAAATCTTTCTTCACAGCAGAATGTTAATTAACCTGTTTAAAGGTCTGAAAACTTTTGAATTTGGTGGATAAGTATAGTAAATTGTGTGAATAGGGAAGCAAAAATTGTTAACAGGCATATCAAAACCTGTGGATGAAAAATGAAAGAAAAAGTTTTTTCCTGCCACATTCTAACTCCTATATTCGCTCCTCCTACCTGGCTGGTAACAATTCCGTAACATTGAAACTGATACCCGCAAAGAAGAGCTGAACAAGGTTTAGTAACCCTAAATGAATTGAACTGATCATGGATTTAACCAGCCTGAACAAAGACCGCAAAAGAAGGAAGACTTCGATAGACATGAGTACGATGATGTATGGCAAAGTACCGCCACAGGCCAAAGAACTGGAAGAAGCGGTACTGGGCGCCATTATGCTTGAAAAAAGCGCTTTTGATACCGTTACCGAAATAGTAAAACCAGAATGTTTTTATGTTGAGGCACACCAACTGATCTATAAAGCTATGCAGGGCCTTCAGCAGAAAAGTATGCCGATAGATATCCTCACTGTTGTAGAGGAATTGAAAATGCGCGAGCAACTGGATGCTGTAGGAGGCCCTTATTATGTAACCAAGCTTACCAATTCAGTTGTTTCCACCGCTAATATTGATGCGCATGCCAGGATAGTGCTGCAAAAATTTATTCAGCGTGAACTGATACGCATCAGTGGTGAGATCATTGGTGACGCTTATGAAGACAGTACCGATGTATTTGACCTGTTGGATGACAGTGAAACAAAAATGTTCAATATCACCAACAATTACCTGAAGAAAAACTTTGAAGACATAGGCAATATCCTTGCCAAAACCATCAACCGGATTGATGAATTAAGAACCAAAACAGAAGATATATCCGGTGTACCAAGTGGTTTTGCCACACTCGACAGGGTTACTTATGGCTGGCAACCTACTGATCTCATTATTCTGGCAGCCAGACCATCCGTGGGTAAAACCGCCTTTGCATTGAACCTGGCACGTAATGCAGCCTTACATCCTACCAAACCTGTTCCCGTTGGTTTCTTCTCTCTGGAGATGAGCGCCTCACAATTGGTACAACGTATTTTGAGCGCAGAGAGCGAGATCAAGATGGAAAAGATCAGCCGTGGTAAATTAGAAAACCACGAACACGAACAATTACTCAGCAAAGGCATCAAGAAACTGGAAGTGGCCCCCATCTATATTGATGATACGGCCGCACTGAATATTTTTGAATTCCGTGCCAAAGCAAGACGCCTGGTAAACAAACACAATGTTGGCGTTATCATCATAGATTATCTGCAGTTGATGAGTGGCACCGGTGATAGAGGAAGCAATCGTGAACAGGAGATCAGCAATATCTCCAGAAACCTGAAAGCGCTTGCGAAAGAATTAAATGTTCCCATCATTGCACTGAGCCAGTTGAGCCGTGCTGTGGAAACCAGAAAAGAGAGTAAGATGCCCCAATTGAGCGACCTGCGTGAATCGGGCGCCATTGAGCAGGATGCTGATATGGTTATGTTCATTTATCGTCCTGAATACTATGAAGTAATGAATAATGAACACGGGGAAAGCACCCATGGTGAAACCCATATACGTATTGCCAAGCATAGAAACGGCTCGCTGGAAACCATTAAACTGAGAGCAAAACTGGATATCCAGAAATTTGAAGAATGGGATGGAGACGGCGGTATTGCCGGCCTGGGCAGTAACTGGAAACCCGTTGGCCCGCCAACCATCCCATCGGCCGGTGATACAGGCGATTCAGGCAAACTCTACATTCAGAAAGGCAGTAAAATGAATGGCGGGGATTTTGATGAAGGTTTTGAAAATGACGCTCCCTTTTAACGCTTTCTATGGCACTTCCTTTTTTTTATGAACAGCTCATACCGGAAACGGCATCTCACTTTACCCTGAGTGAAGAAACCAGTAAACACTGCATACAGGTATTGCGGATGAAAACGGGTGATACTTTACAACTTACCAATGGACTGGGTACACTGTTCAGGGCAGGTATCGTTAGTGAAGACAAAAGAAAAACGGTTGTATTGATAGAAGAAAAAAAGCAAATTCCTACTGCTTCCAAAAAAATAAATATCGCTATCTCCTTATTAAAAAATGCCAATAGACTTGAATGGTTTTTGGAAAAAGTAACCGAGATAGGTATAACAGAGATACAACCAATCATCTGTAGCCGCACTGAACACCAACGCTTTCGATACGAGAGAATGAATGGGATATTGATTGCCGCTATGTTACAGAGTCAGCGGGTATGGCTTCCCCTTTTACATGAGCCCGTTCCGTTTAAGGATCTTGTGCGGCAATCTGTTTGTTCACAAAAACTGATTGCCCATTGTGAAGGGGAGAAAAAACAATTCATTAACCAGCTCCCGGCTTCTTCCGATACACAAATACTGATTGGCCCTGAAGGAGATTTTAGCGCCGAAGAAATTCAACTTGCCCTTACCAACCATTACCTGCCTGTAACCCTGGGCGAAACACGTTTACGCGCAGAAACAGCAGGTGTGGTTGCCGCCACTTTATTGGCAAACCGGTAATGCTTTAAATCATTTTCATATTCCTTACATTCGTTTATAAAAAACTTATTCGGATATTTTATTGCCATGCAAGTGATTGAAGTAAATAGTACCCCTGCAGCCAGAGATTTTTTGAAAGTGAATGCTTTACTAAATCAGTCAAACCCCGCTTATATCCGTCCACTGGATAATGAAGTGAATGATGTATTCAATCCATCGAAAAATAAAAATTATAAATACGGTGAAACAAAACGCTGGATAGCAAAAGATGCTAATGGTAATCTGGTTGGACGTATTGCCGCATTTACGAGTACAAAGTATGTTAACAAGGGTACCGGGTTCAAAACCGGTGGTGTGGGATTTTTTGACTGCATCAATGATCAATCAGTTGCAGACACCTTATTTGATACTGCAAAAGCCTGGCTGCAAGGCAAGGGTATGGAAGCGATGGACGGACCCATCAATTTCGGGGACCGTGATAAATGGTGGGGACTGATGGTAGAAGGCTTTGATAGTGAACCTATGTATGGTATGTCTTTCAACCCCCCTTATTATGAAGCGCTTTTCACCGGCTATGGTTTTCAGAATTATTATAACCAGTACTATTATTACATGAATGTAGATGACCCTTTTCCTGCAAGGTTTCCGGAACGTCATGCAAAATTCAAGGGTAAAGCAGGTTATGAGGCAAAACACGTGAAGTTAACTGAGCTGGAAAAATATGCTGCGGACTTTGCAACTGTATACAATGCAGCATGGGCACAACATGGGGAAGCCAAAGAAATTACCCAAGAGCAGGTTGCCAAACTTTTCAAAACCATGAAGCCCGTCATGGATGAGCGTACGGTCTGGTTTGCCTATTACAAAGAAGAGCCAATTGCCATGTTCGTAAATATTCCGGATCTAAACCAGTACTTCAAACACTTTAACGGAAAGTTCGGCTGGATGCAAAAACTTCATTTATTATGGATGAAAAAGACGGGATATAATAAACGCCTCACCGGCCTGGCTTTTGGTGTGGTACCCAAATACCAGTCATTGGGTATTGACAGTTTTATCATCTACGAATGTGCCCGATTTATACAGTATAAAGGCTGGTACAAACAATACGAAATGGGATGGGCAGGCGAATGGAACCCCAAGATGGTAAATATTTATAAAAGCCTGGGGGGTATACAAAGCAGGCGGATGATCACCTTCCGTTATTTATTTGACCGTAATCAGGTATTTGAGAGGCATCCGGAGATGGCGTATAAGTAGGACTGTGCAAAAATTCTATTCCATTTTCGCATCCTAACCTTGCCCCTTCTCACTATCTTGCAACCCAGCTATGGATAAGTTCATCGTTTCAGCCAGGAAATACAGGCCCCAGAATTTTAATACTGTGGTGGGGCAGTCGCATATTACTACCACCCTAAAAAATGCCATCAGAAATAATCAACTGGCACATGCCTTTCTTTTCTGTGGGCCAAGAGGTGTGGGTAAAACCACCTGCGCGCGCATACTGGCCAAAACAATCAACTGTACCAATCCCACAGCCGAAGGCGAAGCATGTAATACCTGCAATAGCTGCGTGTCTTTCGATGCCGGCACTTCACTCAATATTCATGAGCTGGATGCGGCCAGTAATAACTCGGTTGATGATATCCGTTCGCTGGTTGAACAGGTACGGTTTGCACCCCAGGCAGGAAAATACAAAGTGTACATTGTAGATGAGGTACACATGCTAAGTGCGAGCGCTTTTAATGCTTTCCTGAAAACACTGGAAGAGCCCCCCCCTTATGCCATTTTTATTCTGGCTACTACAGAGAAACATAAAATCATTCCTACCATTTTAAGCCGCTGTCAGATATTCGATTTTAAACGGATCACGAATAATGATACCGTTACACATTTACAGGAAATTGTAGATAAAGAGGAGATCAAAGCAGAAAAAGCGGCATTGCAGGTAATCGCGCAAAAAAGTGAAGGCTGCATGCGTGACTCGCTGAGTATACTGGATAAGATTGTGAGCTTTACCAATGGAGCCGTTACCTACCAAAATACGCTGGAGCACCTGAATATACTGGATGAAGATTATTATTTCCGTATGCTCGGTTTCATGCAGCAGCAGGATATGGCCGGTGCGATGTTATTGTTTGATGAAATCAACCGCAAAGGTTTTGAAGGCGATCTGGTACTGAATGGCCTTGCCGAATTCATCCGAAACCTGCTGGTATGCAAGGATGAAAAATCTGCCGCATTACTGGAAGTGGTGGAAGGTATGCAGCAAAAATATATTACAGCCGCGGCAAAAACAGGCATGTCTTACTTAGTGAGCGCCCTCAATATTTTGAACGATGCCGAGATCAATTATAAAATGGCACGTAACAAAAAACTGCATGTTGAACTAACACTTATCAAGCTCAATTTTTTACAACAGGCTATTGACCTGGCCAGTGAAAACGGAACGCTTGTTAAAAAAAAACAACTTGATACACCCATTGCCTTCAAAACAAAATCATTAATTCCTCTTCAAATCAAACCAGCGGCAATTGGTAAACCTGAATCAAAATTATACATAGAACAGCAACCGGTTAGCCAACAGACTGCTGATCAGTCCAAACAAACAGCAACTGCCGGGGCTACGCCAAATAAACCGGCGCCCGGATCTGCTAACCCTGGCAATGGTCCTAAAAAAAATCTGTTAGCCACCTTACGTGCAAAATATGGCGACCAGTACGCGATTGAAGAAGTGAAGGAAGCGGAACCATTAACGATGGAAAAGCTACGGCAGTGTTGGGATGCCTATACACTACAACTGGAGAAACAACTGAAACACTCATCAGCAGGCACTTTCAAGTTAGCCAGACTGGCCATAGAAACTGAAATCCGTTTTACAGTTACCGTTTCAGCGCTAACCTCACAAAAATTTATTGAGCAGGAACGGACAATGCTGATTGATCATCTGCACAAAGAATTTAATAACCGTGCCATCGTATTTGAAGTATTGGTAGAAGCAGGCGAAAAAGAAGATATCCCAATACATATGCGCCTGAACAGCAAACAAAAGTTTGAACACATTGCAGCGCAATACCCGTTGGTGAAAGAGTTAAAAGACAGGTTGAAACTGGAAATTGACTACTAGACGCATTTCGTATTACCATACCCATTCTTCAGCAACCATTGCAACACTTTATCCCGTTGATCGCCCTGTATAATAGCTTCGCCGTCTTTTACACTACCGCCTGTTCCACAAAAATTCTTCAACTGTTTACCAAGAATTTCAAGATCATCCGCTTTCCCTTTAAACCCGGTAACCAGGGTTACCGCCTTACCGGACCTTTGTTTAGTATCTAAACGGATACGCAATTTCTGTTGGCCGGCACCAATCGTTTCCGTTTCAGGCTGATCATCCGTTTCAAAACGAAAAGAAGGATCTGTGCTGAATACAAATCCCCTTGGATCCGGATTACTCTTTTTACGCATACTTCTTTTAATAATTATTATAGAAAATAGTTGCCGCTTCCCGTCAGCGCAAAACCGCTTTCAAACTTAAATCAACACTTTGTGCCTGGTGAATCAATCCACCTACACTAACATAGTCAACTCCGGTTCCGGCAAAAGATTCGATTGTAGTAAGGCTAATGCCGCCACTAACTTCTGTTTCAAATGAACCTTTGATAATTTGTAAAGCTTCCGCAACCATCTCGGGCTGAAAATTATCCAGCATCATGCGAAAAACCTTTCCCTTCCCAATGGCACATACTTTTCGTACATCATCCAGTGTTCTTGTTTCAACTTCTATTTGTAAAGGCAGCTTCAACCGTTGTACATAGTCGAAAGCCGCTTCAATAGCCGGTTCTATTCCACCACAATAATCAATATGATTGTCTTTCAACATGATCATATCATATAAACCAAAACGATGGTTAATGCCTCCCCCAATACGAACGGCTTCTTTTTCCAACAAACGGAAATTGGGGGTTGTTTTACGCGTATCAAGCAATTTTGTATGATACCCGTTAAGTATATCCGTATATTTCCGGGTAAGCGTTGCAATACCACTCATACGCTGCATGCAATTAAGTACCAGGCGCTCACATTTCAAAATGGTATGTACGGAAGCCATTATTTCAAATGCTGTTTCACCCCGGGTCATGGTATCACCATCCTGTTTAAATGTGGTAAACCGTATATCCGGCTCAACAAATGAGAATATTTTTTCAGCCACAGATACACCTGCCAGTATGCCATCCTGTTTGATTCTGAGTACTGCTTTCCCTTTTTTGTCAATAGGAATACAACTCAGGGTAGAATGGTCGCCATCACCGATATCTTCCAGTAGGGCATTTGCTATTAAAGTATGTAATGATTCATCAAATGGGGCCATGTGGCAAAACTAAGTCAGTAAAACAAAGAACCCCGCATACGGCAGGGTTCTTTATAAAAATAGTTGGCTGATTTTTAACTGATTCGCAGGGTAATGATCTGCCTCCGGCCATCTTTCAACCGTAACATGATAGTGATATTGTTCCCCTTGCCATTATTCAGCAGTTTACCTGCCAGGTACATTGTATTACCCAGTTCCCTCTCCGATAGTTTTTCGAAGCCTTTTACACCTGTTTCGGCAAAAAAAGCCTTTAGCGCCAGCGTGGCCTGGTTCCGGCCCATACTTTTTACCTCGTCTTTATCCAGCAGCTTAATATCTACATAATTATCAAAATATTTGCCCGTCTGCTGTGCATCAGCGCTTTTAAGCGCAGCAATAATCGCATCCGTATCGCTTTGGAAACGGAAGGAACTCAAAACCAATCCCACTATAGCCAATAAAAAAATATTTTTCATAAAATAGATTTAAGGGTAGATTCCCTGACATTCTTCCATTAAAATCGCTAAAAACATGCCAACTTTGAGTCTGGCACTGTTTTTAGTTAAAGTTACTGTTAATTGATCAGAATATAAATATTGTTAAATTTTATGAGTAAGAAAGTTGTTTTGGTAATTATGGATGGCTGGGGCCTCGGAAAAATAAAATCTGCCGATGCAATTCAAAATGCAAATGTTCCTTTTGTCAGTTCCTTATATGACAAATATGCCAATACTACTTTGGTTACATGCGGAGAAGATGTAGGGCTACCCGAAGGACAAATGGGTAACAGTGAAGTAGGCCACCTGAACCTTGGCGCGGGTCGAATTGTTTACCAGGAACTTCAAAGGATTAATGTTGCCATTCGCACCAGCGAATTTGCCGCAAATGAGCAGTTACTGGCTTCCATCCGTTTTGCAAAAAAACATCAGAAACCCTTACACTTACTCGGACTGGTTAGTGATGGAGGTGTACATTCCCATCTTACCCATATCAAAGCGATTGTTGATGTATGCAAAAGTGAAGGATTATCTGACGTATATATTCATGCATTTACCGATGGACGCGATACGGACCCTAAAAGCGGTTTGGGATTTATTACTGATCTGCAAAAACACCTGAATACATCCGTAGGTAAAATAGCAACCGTTAGTGGAAGGTATTTTGCGATGGACAGGGACAAACGCTGGGAGAGAGTAAAATTAGCCTATGACTGCCTGGTAAAAGGCGATGGCCCGAAAGCCACTGATGCACTTGCTGCCATTGAACATTCCTATGCCGCTAATGTGACTGATGAATTTATTAAACCAACTGTAATAGTTAACGAAGCACAACAACCACTTGCCCTGATTAAAGACGGTGATGTTGCTATCTGTTTCAATTTCAGAACAGACCGTTGCCGCGAGATCTCAGATGTACTGACACAGCATGATCATGCCGGTTTTGATATGCACAAACTGGATCTGCATTACACTACCATGACCATGTACGATCAGACCTTTAAAAATGTACATGTGATTTTCGAGAATGACAATCTCCTTAATACCTTAGGTGAAGTATTAGCAGCCAATAATAAAAAACAGATACGCATTGCTGAAACAGAAAAATATCCCCATGTAACCTTCTTCTTTAGCGGCGGTCGTGAAACAACTTTTCCGGGAGAGAGCCGCATTATGGTACCTTCTCCAAAAGTAGCCACCTACGACCTTCAGCCGGAAATGAGTGCCATTGAAATAACAGATAAACTCATTCCCGAAATTGAAAATGAAACAGCCGATTTTATCTGTTTAAATTATGCCAATACGGATATGGTAGGCCATACAGGTATTTTCAGCGCCGCTATTATTGCCGCACAAACTGTAGATGCCTGCGTGAACAGGGTGGTAAATGCCGCACTGGAACATGATTATACGGTTTTCTTAACTGCAGATCACGGTAATGCGGATTTTATGATCAATGAAGACGGCTCACCGAATACTGCCCATACTTTAAATCCTGTTCCGTTTTTTATTATTGATAAAGAATGGAAGGGAAAAGTTAAACACGGTAAATTGGGTGACCTTGCACCCACTATTCTGACAGTAATGGGTTTACCGGTACCTAAAGAGATGACCGGAAATATATTAATCTAAACACACAATACCACTTTCATGAAAATCGTAAAAAAATTTCTGATCGGCTTACTCCTTATACTGATTGTATTACAGGCCTTCAGACCCGTCAAAAATACTTCGGCAGATACAATAAATGACATTTCCAAATCATACCCGGTACCTGAAGAAGTAAAAACTATTTTAACAAAAGCTTGTTTTGATTGCCACAGCAATAACACAGTTTATCCCTGGTATGCGGAAATACAACCTGTTGCCTGGTGGTTAGACCATCATGTTAAAGAAGGCAAGCGTGAGATAAATTTTAATGAGTTCGCGGCCTATCGTATTAGCAGGCAATACAAAAAATTAGAAGAATGCTTAAAGCAGGTAAAAGAAGGCGAAATGCCTTTGGAATCATATACCATCATTCATAAAAATGCTACCCTGTCCGATACAGAAAAACAATCCCTGTCTACCTGGTTTACCTCTCTCAGGGACAGCATCAAAACAAAATATCCAGCCGATAGTCTCATACTTAAGAAGAAGAAATAGCCCTTAGATGCAAATCAAATCTGCCAAATACGTTATCTCGTCTGCGCTGGTAACCCAATGTCCTGAACCGGATAAACCCGAATACGCTTTTATTGGCAGGAGTAATGTGGGCAAGTCTTCACTGATTAATATGGTTACCAATCTTAAAGGATTGGCTAAAACATCAGCCACACCCGGTAAGACGCAACTCATCAATCATTTTGAAATAGAAAGCAGTATTGGCGAAAAAGGACCAAAGCAAAAATGGTACCTGGTTGATTTACCCGGCTACGGGTACGCAAAACGTTCTCAAAGCGAAAGAAAAAGATGGGAGGAAATGATTAATGGGTATCTGCGTAAAAGAGAGAACCTGGTACAGGTATTTGTGTTGATCGACAGCAGGCATACCCCCCAAAAAAATGATCTTGAATTTGTTAATCAGTTAGATCATTGGGGTGTAAAATTTAGTTTGGTATTTACCAAAACCGATAAAGAAAAACCTGCCGTTGTTGAACGAAATGTAAAAGCATTTTTAGATACCCTTAGAGAAACCTGGCAATTTTTACCACGACATTTTGTTACCAGTGCCGAAAAAAAACTGGGAAGAGAAGAACTGCAGCAATACATTGAAGGATGCAATAAAGAAATAACAAACACAATTACAACTAAGTAAATAACCCTTTTCACTCCCAACTCCTATCTGGCTGACATCTAAATGACCAAATTTTTGACTTCCAAGCAACTTTTGGACGACCTTATCCCGGCAGACAATTTCGCTGTAACTCAACACAAACCTGACCTTAGTGAATAACTCCTCAGTTCACTGCCTTATCCGCACAACAACTACTCGCAAAGGCTTCCGGCTTGGCTTTAAAGGCAAATCCCATACCCAGTATATACCCCATCGCTTCACGCAAAGCATCATTGCTTTTAAACTGCGGGTTGGTATTTATGTCGGCATGAACTTCCATATCAACATTGTGTTTAATGAACAGGTTGCAAAGTTCATAAGCAACCTCAATACTCTTGGCCACTTCTACCAACATCCGTTCTTTAATGTGGAATTTCTGTTTGGTCTTTTCATTGTGAATGTACATGAAGCCACCATTGTGTTCACGCAGAAATACAATTACAGTAGCAAACTCTGTGTCTTCGCCTTTTACCTGACTATCTGTTCCAATGCATACTTTCAGCTTGATACCCATGGCCGTTTCTCTGGTAATGGCGTCTTCAACAGCATCTATAATAGGAAGAATGATGTGCTCACCGTTAAATTTTCTCCAAAGCATAATATGAGTGTTTTTGTAATTTACTAATAAAAGGCAAGCCAACCGGTAATTTCATATAGTCTTATTATTAACAGTCGGGGAGAACCGGGGTGAGTACCCGATCTAAGGCATTCTTTGGTATCTTCGGCGCTTAACTGAATGATGATTACATTCATCTAAAGGCGCGCTTATTTCAAAATATCAATTCAGACAACTGCATGAAAATACTACTCCAATACCTGAAACCCTATAAATGGCTGGTTGCATTGGCCCTATTACTGGCGGCAATCAACCAGACCTTTTCCATGTTTGATCCGATGATTTTTGGTAAACTCATAGATTATTTCGCCAAAAATCCCAAACAGGCGCCGGATGGTACACTTCGAAATGAACACCAGTATATCAATGGTATTATGGGCATGCTGCTATTATTGGTAGGTACCGCAATGGTGAGCCGGATAGCCAAGGCATTTCAGGACTATACGGTAAATGTGGTGATCCAGAAATTTGGCGCCAAAATATTTACAGATGGATTAAAACACTCTATGCGTTTGCCGTACCAGGAATTTGAGGACCAGCGCAGCGGAGAAACCTTATCCATTCTTTCAAAAGTTAGAACTGATACAGAAAAATTTATAGGTTATGTAATCAATGTCCTGTTCGGGATCATTGTAAGTGTGGTATTTGTATCTGTCTATGCCACCCGCCTGCATTGGTCCATTGTACCCACTTATCTGGGTGGTGCTTTACTGATCGCATTTGTAACCAACCTGCTCAGTAAAAAGATTAAGATTATCCAGAAAAATATTGTGAAAGAGACTACTTCACTGGCAGGAACTACCACAGAAAGTTTACGCAACATTGAGTTAGTGAAAAGTCTGGGACTCACAAATCAGGAAGTGAACCGGTTAAATAATAATACCTATAAGATATTGAACCTGGAGCTACGTAAAGTGAAGAACATCCGTTCATTGAGTTTTATTCAGGGAACGATGGTTAATTTTCTGAGGCAGGTAATCACTTTTATTTTAATGTGGCTCATATTCAAAGAAGTACTTACGGTTGGTCAATTAATTTCATTACAGTTTTACAGCTTTTTTATTTTCGGTCCCCTTCAGGAAATAGGCAGTATCATTATGAGTTACCGTGAAGCAGAGGCTTCACTTAATAATTTTCATACTTTGATGGAAAAGAAAGTAGAGCCAAACCCTGATGTACCAAAACATGTGGGACTGATTGAGGAACTGGAATTTAGAAATGTAACATTCAAGCACCAGACAGCACAATACCGGGCACTGGATGGCATCTCATTTGATGTAAAGAAGGGTGAAACAGTTGCATTTGTTGGTCCTTCCGGTGCAGGCAAAAGTACCCTGGTAAAATTACTGGTAGGATTGTATCGTCCGCAGAATGGTGCCATTTATTATAATGGCGTAGATGGCTTTGACATGAAATTTGATGAACTGCGGAACCAGATTGGTTTTGTAACACAGGATACACAATTGTTTGCGGGTACCATTCGTGAGAACCTTCAATTTGTTTACCCCAACGCTACTGAAAATGATATTAAGGAGGCCCTGCATAAAGCCAGTTGTGATAACCTCTTATCCAAAGCAGAAAAAAGCCTTGATACCATGATAGGAGAAGGTGGCCTGAAATTAAGCGGGGGCGAAAAACAGCGTTTATCCATTGCCCGGGCCCTGTTACGACATCCGCATTTACTGATATTTGATGAGGCCACTTCGTCACTCGACAGTATTACTGAAGAAGAGATTACCAATACCATCAGAAGAATTTCTAAAGAAAAAGAACAGATAACCGTGATGATTGCACACCGGTTAAGCACTATCATGCACGCCGACCGGATTTATGTTCTCGAAAAAGGACAAGTAGTGGAAACGGGTAGTCACCAGGAATTATTAGAAGAAAAAGGTTTGTACTATGCCATGTGGAGGCAGCAGATTGGGGAGAGGAAGGCGATGGCTGTTATGGAGTGATGCTTTTAACCTACTCCTTATCAAACTTCTTTTTCAGATATTCAATAACGGAAGGATCTTCCAGTCCTTCCATATCACTCAATTCCAATTCAAGCGCTTTGGTACTGAGCTGGATTTCGAGTAAGGACAAAGCCAGGGAGGCGGAGAAAGTAATCAGGCTGAAAGCAAACACAATATGTGCAAAGGATAAGGCTTCCACATAAATAAGATACATGCAGAGTATACAGCTCAGAAAAGAAAGTACCCCCAGCGCCTGCATATTCTTGATCAACTTTAAACGATAACGCAGGTTCTTGATCTGTCCATGGATGATGAGTTTCTGTTCATGATTCTGGTATTTATCATGCAGACTGCGCACCCTGCTGGACAAAGCCAGGAAGCGATTGGTATAAGCCAGCATAATCAGGCTGATGGCTGGAAAAAGCAGGGCCGGTGTATTAATTGAAATATCCATACGGCCAAATTACAAAATTTTCTATGGCCGGGTGCAAACAACTCCGGGCATCCCCCGCCTATATCACTTTAAATTCCAGGGGAACATTCACTTTCAAACTGAGATTGCGACCCATATTAAATACGCCGGTTCTGCCGGTAACCGTATTTACATCTGCATATTTCAACCGGCTCAAATGGTTTTGATAGGCAACATCTGTTATATTATTCAGTGATAAATGGATACCAACAATGGTTTTCCCTTTTTTATCGGTAATATCCGTTCCTGCCCCAATACTAAATAAAGTATATCCCTGAGTAGGGGTTTCCGTATTATATGCGGTGAATACCCTGTTTTGCGTGCTACTCCTATCCATGTCAATTTTAAAATAGAGATTTCGCAGCCCTTTTCCCGCTTTTTTAAAATCTGCCCTTAATTCGGTTTCCAATCTTGGCGATGGGATAAAAGGTAATTTGTTTGATCCCTCAAAACTTTCATTAAAATGCCCGGCAACAAACGAAAAGCTGTTTTCAAAATGCAGCCAGTCAAATGGATGCGGATGAATATCTAATTTCAGTTCGAACCCTAATAAGGTTGCGGAAGATTGCCTGAACTTGAAAGCTGGTATATCTGTTCCCCTTACATTCACCAGTGAATCGCCACCGGTTGTTGCCGCAAGCTTACTATAAAAAATATAATTACTGATAGTATTATAAAATGCATTTAAAATAAGGCCCGCATGAGGTGTATTAACTTCCAAACCGCCATCTACCTGAAAGGAGGTTTCCGTTTTTAAATTATTATCGCCATATTCATACCGGTTGGTTCCTTCATGAGCGCCATTGCTTGACAGTTCACTTACACTGGGCGCACGATAACCACGCGCCAGGTTAAATTTAAGTGTAACTGCTTCACTGGCATTATAACTAAAACAAGTACTGCCACTGATATTGCTGAAAGATTTATCAAATGCCATAAACTTCACATCGCCATTTTCGATGTATTGCTTTCCGCTTACCTGCCTGTTATCACCGCGTAATCCGCCACTTACAGTAAGATTATTATGAAATGTTTTCCTGGTGTACACAAAAAAGCCCGCATCAAACTGGTTATATTCAGGTATCAGTACTTCTTCAGCTAAATTTCTGTTCTGTTGATACATGCCTGTGGCTCCCAGCGAAGTTCTCCATCCATTTTTTTCTTCCAGATTATATTGTACACTATAATTAACCGTTTGAAGGTCAAAGTGCAGGCTGGGTGTATTCGGTGCGGTATGATCGCCTAACTCACTACGCCGGTTTCTCTGGTAACCAATATTTATTGCCAGCCTGTTTTTCCCAATTGAAAAATTATTATCACTGGCAATTTTAAAATGTGAGATGTGTTGAGATGGATTAAATAGTTTTCTGCTATTGAGTTCATCGCTTGTAACCAAATGTGAATCGGGTGTTTCAGCATACACCAGAAAACCGCCGGTTGCAGGATCACGTACCCCTTCTACAACACCCAGCTTCTGATTAAAATTACTGATCAGTAAATGACTATACCCCCATGCTTTATTGATACCGATATAGCCACCAAAATTTCTTTCAAAGAAACGGCTGTTGAATATTTTTCCATCGTACTTGTTTTGATAATCAGCAGCGGATTTAAAAGTACCATATAGGTTCCAGTTAAACCCATTAGTCAGGTGGCCCGCCATATTGCCGCTTCCGCCAAACAATCCATTATTATCTACAAACGTACCCAACAGGTTGGCTTTAATCGTACCCTGCTCAACAGGCAGATTTGTAATCAGGTGAACAACCCCTGCCATCGCGTCACTTCCATAAAATAAAGAAGCAGGGCCCTTCAGCACTTCAATTTTCTGAATACTGTATTCATCAATCTCTATCCCGTGTTCATCACCCCACTGTTGACCCTCCTGTCTTACGCCATCATGCACGGTAACTACCCTGTTGTATCCCAACCCGCGAATCACCGGTTTTGAAATTGCCGGCCCTGTTGATAAACCTGATACACCCGGAACCAATTTACTCAATGCATCAATTACATTCATGGAACCGGTATGCAGAAAATCACTCCGCTTAACAATGGAAACCGGTTGGGCAGATTGTCTTACTTTGGTTGCAGAAGCAACACCTGTAACCGTTACTGCTTCATTCTCAATAAAGGTTTCTTTTAAAGCAAAGTTCTTCACGGGATTACCTGTTACATCAATCACTTCCAATACAGAAGAATATCCCTGGAATGAAATTTCTACCAGGTACTTTCCTGCTGGTATGGAAGCTGTTCGATAATTGCCCGCAACATCAGAAATAGCCCCGGTTTTAAGCTCATGTAAATAAATAACCGCACCAACCAAAGGCAACCCTGTTTTTGAATCGGTAACCTTACCACTTAAAAAAGTGGTACCCTTTGCGTTATCATTCTCAAAAGATGCCGCAAATGAAGTAGAATGCCATACACCGGGAATCAATAATATAATAAAAAATTTGATAGTAAATAGCTTCATAAATATCGAATGAGCATAAATGATAACCCCCATCATTTATACCTGTTAGAAAATAAATAATCCCCGTAAATGCAATAGTTCACAGGTACAAATCCATCTGGATGCTACTTTCTAACAGGCAGGTGGCCCCCGTAAGTATGCACAAAAAAGGTCTGAGGAATAAGGATAAGAAACCAGGCAAGACTGGTAAGAAATAAACTTAGAAAGGTTAAGTGTAATGGGTAGTTGCGTAACCGGTACAAAAGGAGATTCGCTTACCAGATTATCGCACTGGCAATAGATACCCGTTGTACCAACCTGTGTTCGATCCGCATCGGGTAACCCTGTAACTGAAGGAATATCTGAGTATTTGGCAACAAAATTATGCAGGGTTCGCTTTG
>CAYHTC010000022.1:0-16112 GCA_964359445.1 uncultured Sediminibacterium sp.
CCCATTGCCTGATGGCGTCTTTTAATAATACCTGTTGTTTTAAAATACCGCGGGCATCAGAGGTGCGCACTTCTATCTGGGGATGTACGATGGTTACATACAAAGGCGGAGCTGTTAACTGAACAATATCCAGCGGAAAAATAGAACGTATCAAAGTAACGCCACCATAGATACAGGGTGCGATATTATCGGCATGTTTAACACCGGATGCTACTTTTTCTCCATTCATGGCAAACCTTATCAGGTCCTCATTCGTAAACAGGTTATTCAGTAAACGATTAGCAGCCACAACGGCGCCGGCCGAACTTGCAGCGCTGGAACCCACACCACTGCCGGGTTTGATATGTTTGCAAATCCGCAATTCAAATCCAATATCTCCGGCGGTTTCTTCCAGCATGGCCAGCAAGGCAGCGCAGGCTACGTTCAGTTCAGGAACAGTAGGAAGGTTATATTCATCTTAGTTGATGATGGTTATTCCCGGTTTATCTGTAAAGGAAATACTCATTTCATCATACGGATCATTCACGGCAAAACCCAATACATCAAAACCGCAGACCATATTGGCTACTGTTGCGGGTGAGTGAATAGTAATACGATCCTTTACGCTACCTCCTGACCCACTGAAGGGGGAGTAGCAAAAATTATTATTATAAAGTAGTTTCATGAATAGGTAAACATTGTTTTATAAGCGCCCTTATAACACCCTCTCAGCGGTACCTGATTTTATCTTGCTACTCTTATAATATCCGCAAACACCCCGGAAGCGGTAACATCAGATCCAGCTCCGGCGCCTTTGATTACCAAAGGCTGTTCGGGATACCGGTCAGTATAAAACAAAACAAGGTTATCCTTTCCATACAAATGATAGAAATCCGATTCAGCAGGAATATGACGCAGACCTACTGATGCCTTTCCATTTTCATAGTTCGCTACAAATTTCAATTTACAATTTTCGGTAACAGCTGCTTCGTAAAGCTTTTTAAAATGTGGTTCCTGCTTAGCCATCTCATCATAAAAATCTGCTACGCTCCCTTCAAAACAGGATAGGGGCAAAAAGTATTGATTACTGATATCCTCCATTTCCAGTTGCTGCCCGGCTTCCCGTGCCAGTATCATTATTTTACGCATCACATCGGTACCGCCAAGATCGAGGCGTGGATCAGGTTCTGTGTAGCCCTCATCCTGTGCCTGCCTGACCACATCAGCAAAGAGTTTAGTGCCATCATAATTATTGAAAACAAAGTTCAGCGTACCTGATAATACGGCCTGTATCCTGTTTACTTTATCACCACTGCGCAACAAATCATTCAAAGTGCCAATCACCGGCAATCCGGCACCTACATTGGTTTCAAAGAAGAAGTGTGCATTGTATTCTCTGGACAATGCTTTCAGCTTATGATAAGATGCATAGCTTGATGAGCAGGCAATTTTGTTACAGGCAACTACAGATACACTTTTGCCCAGCAAAGAACCATATACCCCCGCTACTTCTGCATTGGCCGTAACATCTGCAAATACACTGTTACGTAAATTCTTATCAATAATGCGTTGTACAAAATCGTGAATATTACCCTGCTCAGATTCCTGCAACTGGTTTTTCCAGGTATCAAGGTTGATACCCTCTTCATTAATCAGGATTCTTTTACTGTTTGCCAAACCAATCACCTGTATCTGAATCCGGAGTGTATCCTGCAGGTATTGGTATTGCTTTTTTATCTGCCCCAATAATTTACCCCCTACATTTCCTGTACCGGCTATAAATACATTCAACTGCTTATAGGTGGTTTCAAAAAATTCTTCGTGAAGTACATTAATCGCTTTTTTTACATCTGAACCGGAAAGTACTGCGGATATATTTTTCTCTGATGACCCCTGTGCAATGGCTCTCACATTGATACCATTTCTTCCTAATACTCCAAACATTTTACCACTGATGCCCGGATGGCTTTTCATTTGTTCACCTACCAGTGCAACAATAGATAAGCCCGATTCTATTTTAAGCGGTTCAATGGTGCCATTTTGTACCTCAAAACTGAATGCATGATCAATAGATTTTTTTGCTTTATTTTTATCCGCTTCATTGATGCCCACACAAATGGAATGTTCCGATGAACTTTGTGTAATCAGTATTACGTTCACACTTTCATTTGCCAGCGCCTCAAACAGGCGTTTTGAAAAACCGGGTATCCCAACCATGCCACTTCCTTCCAGACTTAGTAAACTAATTTTATTTATGCTTGAGATTCCCCTGATAAAACTGTCTGTAACCGCAGATTCATTCTCAATTAAAGTTCCATATTCTTCCGGCGCAAAGGTATTCTTGATCCATACCGGGATATTTTTACTCATTACCGGCTGAATGGTTGGCGGATAGATGATCTTGGCACCAAAATGCGAAAGTTCCATTGCTTCCTGGTATGATATCCTTTGAATGGGTTTGGCATTTTGCACCTGGCGTGGATCGGCAGTCATCATACCACTTACATCGGTCCATATTTCCAAAATAGTAGCCTGGCAGGCAGCGGCAAAAATCGCGGCAGTATAATCAGAGCCGCCTCTTCCCAGCGTAGTAGTATTATGCAATTCATCACTCGAAATAAAGCCGGGGGCAATATACAATTGATGTGGATAGGTGGCAAAATGGTCCTGTATCTTTTGATTAGTAACAGCAAATACCACGGCAGCGTTTCCATGATTAGAATTAGTTGCAATAAGTTTACGGGAGTCTACCCATGACTGATCAGCCTCTAATGATTGGAAGGCGGCAGAAATGGTTAAAGAAGATAATAGTTCTCCATAACTCACAATACGGTCTTTGGTTCGGGGAGATAGTTCACCTAACAGGAATACGCCGTCGCAAATGCCATCGAGTTCATTGAACTGTTGTTTTACCTGGCTTAGTGTTGCGCTCTGCTGTTGAATGGGTAGCAGATCACGAACGGTATCGAGATGCCGTTTTTCAAGTTCCTTCAATAATACCTTATACGATTCGTGGGCCGTGGAAGCCAGATGTCCAACCTGTAATAAACTATCTGTAACACCACCCAGCGCTGATACCACCAACACTGTGGGTTCTTTTTTAACAGCCCGCTGCACTATGGCAATTACTTTATGTATGTTAGCCGCATTCGCTACTGAACTACCGCCGAATTTTAATACCTGCATATAAATGATACTTGTATCCTGTAGGATGTTTATAAAAAAAATGGTTGGCTGCCCGCTTTAGTGGAGAACAGCTTATATAAGCCCGATGATAATATGATACTGTATAACCCTTTACAGGGTCGTAATAATGGTAATAGCTGTGGCAAACAGGGATACTGTTTGTATAGAAGGGATAATATGTAATTGCTTTTGTTGCATGATCAGCTAAACCCGGCCGAAGGTACTGAAATATTAAATACATCATACCAGGTATCCAAACAAATTATCATTCTGTTTCAACTCGGTATAATTAATATGGAACCGATCCATATTTTGAACCAATACCTCATAATCCTGCTTTGATTTCAACTCTATACCTACCAGGGCAGGGCCTGTTTCTTTATTATGTTTTTGCATATATTCAAAACGGGTAATATCATCCCCGGGCCCCAGTACATGGTTCACAAACTCTTTCAGCGAGCCAGGTCTTTGGGCAAAGCGAATCAGGAAATAGTGTTTCAATCCTTCATATTGCAAAGATCTTTCTTTGATCTCCTGCATGCGGTCAATATCATTATTACTGCCACTTACAATACAAACGACCGTTTTGCCTTTAATCACTTCCGCATAATCATCCAGCGCCGCAATTGATAATGCCCCCGCGGGTTCCACTACAATCGCGTCTTCATTATACAATTGAAGAATAGTTGTACAAACTTTCCCTTCGGGCACCAGGTGCATATCATCAAGTACCTCTTTACAGATACCGAAAGTGATATCACCCACCCGTTTTACAGAAGCGCCATCTACAAAACGTTCAATATTTTCAACAGTTACCGGATGGCCCGCTTTGATGGCTTCAAACATAGACGGTGCGCCCTCCGGTTCCAGACCTATGATTTTTGTTTTAGGAGAAAAGGTTTTAAAATAAGCGCCAATTCCCGCGCTTAATCCACCACCGCCTACCGGTATAAAAAGGAAATCAATATCAGACCGGTCTTCCAATATCTCTATCCCCACTGTTGCCTGGCCTTCAATAATGCGCAGATCATCGAAAGGGGGAATAAATGTCATGCCATTCTCCTCTGTATATTGCTTGGCAGCCACGGCACAATCATCAAATGTATCGCCGGTTAGTCTTACCTCAACAAAACCATCCCCAAACATTTTTGTCTGACTTACTTTTTGATTAGGTGTGATAATGGGCATGAATATCACTCCTTTTACATTCAGTTTTTTACAACTGTATGCAAAACCCTGTGCATGATTGCCTGCGCTTGCACATACTACTCCTTTCTGCAACTGCTCCAATGGCAGGCTGCTCATCATATTATAGGCGCCCCGTATCTTATAAGAACGCACTATCTGCAGGTCTTCTCTTTTCAGGAAAACATCACATTGATACTTACGCGACAAATTATGGTTGTAGGTAAGCGGTGTTCTGTTCACTACTTTTTTCAAACGCAGAGCGGCAGTTTGAAAATCGAGTGGGGGTATAACTCTGATGGAAGGAGCTTGCATATATATTTGTTTTCTCTCCACTACACTGCTATGCCTGTTAATCCTCTCAATGAAATGGTGAGGGGTTGGCCGGCATAGCTCAGTTGGGGGGTGAGTTACGCTTGCCGGGCTTTGGGTGACTGGTTTTCAGGACGTAAGCTTCTTACCGTTCTGCCTGCCTGCCATATTTCACTATCATGTAATTCTTTCAGTTCCACTTCCAGTTTCTCACGATAATCGGCTTTGCTGTTACTTTCGATAGACCTGGCCGCTTCTTTACCTGCAGCTACGCTTTCATAGAGTTCAGTA
The DNA here is from genome assembly GCA_964359445.1 of uncultured Sediminibacterium sp. Taxonomy (GTDB): domain Bacteria; phylum Bacteroidota; class Bacteroidia; order Chitinophagales; family Chitinophagaceae; genus Sediminibacterium. The sequence goes on from CAYHTC010000022.1 coordinate 4,954, forward strand.
AATACGGGTAAGGTTGCATCGCGGAATTTTTTCCACCAATCCAATGCACCACGCTGTGCGGTAGTAGAACAGTTGGCATACATCCAATCCATTCCATTCTCTGCAACCAGTGGCATCAATGACTGGGTTAACTCTTCAACAGTTTCATTAAATGCTTCTGAAGGTGAATGTCCTTTGGACCGAAGTACCTGGTATTGTGCCGCAAAAATTCCCTGTATGGCTCCCATCAGTGTTCCACGCTCACCGGTAAGATCACTATATACTTCTTTCTTAAAATTGGTTTCAAATAAATACCCGCTTCCGATAGCAATACCCAATGCAACCACCCTGTCAAAAGCACGACCGGTGGCATCCTGGAAAATAGCATAGCTACTGTTCAGTCCGCGACCCTGTAAAAACATTCTGCGTAATGAAGTGCCGGAACCTTTTGGTGCAACCAGAAATACATCTACACCGGCAGGAGGAATGATACCTGTCTGGTCGTTATAAGTAATACCAAAGCCATGAGAGAAATACAGGGCCTTTCCCGGTGTCAAATATTTTTTTACTGTTGGCCACATGGCTATTTGTGCAGCATCACTTAACAGGTAACAAATAATAGTACCACGTTCCAGGGCCTCTTCTATTTCAAACAGGCTCACTCCGGGAACGAATCCATCGCGTACTGCTTTATCCCAGCTTTTAGAATTTTTACGCTGCCCAATAATTACATTGATGCCATTTTCTTTTTGGTTCAATGCCTGACCTGGTCCTTGTACGCCATAGCCAATTACCGCTACTACTTCATCCTTCAAAACATCCTGCGCTTTTGCAAGAGGGAATTCTTCACGGGTTACTACATTTTCCTCAACGCCACCGAAATTTAATTTTGCCATTTTTTTGAGTTTATTGATTTACTGGTTTATTGGTTTGTATTTCTTGTTTTTGACTTTTAACTTCTCACACCTCCCCCCTACATAGTAAACACTTCATCCTGTTTGTCTAAAAATTCATTCTCTATCAATTCCCCGCCCGGTTCTGTTTGTTCAAACTCTTTGAGTTTTTCATGAAACCCTTTACTGTCTTTGATGATAGCCACCCTGGCACTTCGAACAAATTCGATTAATCCATAGGGCGCCAATACTTCTACCAGTTTATCTGTTTCTTCCCTATGACCGCTGGTTTCAAAAATTGTATAGTCTTTACGGATTACTACAGCTCTGGCGCCATGTTCACGCAACAGCCTTTCCACTTTTACTTTTTCAGCAATCTCATCTGTAGGTACTTTGTACAAAGCCAGTTCCTGCCAAACGATCTCATCATTGGTATTATAGTACGCTTTTAACACTTCCACCTGTTTCTCTATCTGGCGAACCAGTTTACGCACCACCTCTTCTGTTTCATCTATCACAATAGTGAAACGGTGAATACCTTCCGCCTCTGAGGGGGAAGTATTCAGGCTCTCAATATTGATTTTTCTTCTGGAGAAGATAGTAGCAATACGTACCAGCAAACCAATATGGTTTTCTGTATACACGGTAATCGTAAATTCTTTTTTCATACCCAACCCCTAAAGGGTTTTTATTTATGAAGCCCGGGCCTCATTGTTTATAATAATTTTTATGACTGCACTATGTCCCTTTTATTACCGGGGGTTGAAGATTACTTCAACCTTACCTCACTCACACTACAACCCTGCGGCACCATTGGAAATACATTATTCTCTTTGCCAACCATCACTTCCAGTAAGTAAGGTCCTTTATGTTCCAGCATAGTTTGTAGGGCATCTTTCAGTTTATCTCTTTCAGATATGCTTTGCCCGCTGATACCATACCCTTTTGCAACGGTCACATAATCAGGACTGGCTATATCAACGAATGAATAGCGCTTATCATTGAACAACTGTTGCCATTGGCGTACCATTCCAAGGAACTGGTTATTAAGGATCATGATTTTTATGTCTATCCCTGTTTGCATTACGGTGCCGAGTTCCTGAATAGTCATCTGTATACCACCATCGCCTATAATAGCTACCACCACTCTATGCGGTGCACCAAACCTGGCGCCGATAGCGGCAGGTAATCCAAAACCCATCGTGCCTAATCCGCCGGAAGTGATATTACTTTTGGATTGATTGAACCTGGCATACCGGCAGGCCACCATCTGGTGCTGGCCCACATCCGTAACAATGATCGCATCACCATTAGTGAGTTCATTCAGGTTACGGATCACTTCACCCATAGTAAGTATAGCAGTAGAAGGATATAATTCTTCAGCTATCACTTCTTTATTTTCTTCCCTGTCACATTCTCTGAACCTTTCCAGCCATTGCGGATGTTTTTTTGTATCAACCAGTTTAGTGAGTAAGGGTAATGTTTCTTTACAATCACCCCAAACGCCAACGGTTGCTTTTACATTCTTATCAATTTCAGATGGGTCAATATCAAGATGAATCAGTTTGGCCTGCTTTGCATATTTGTCGAGGCGACCGGTTACACGATCATCGAAACGCATACCAACCGCTATTAACACATCACATTCATTGGTTAATACATTGGGGCCGTAGTTTCCGTGCATTCCCAGCATACCTACATTCAACGGGTGATCAGTAGGCAGGGCGCTTAATCCCAAAACGGTCCATGCAGCCGGAATGCCTGCTTTTTCAATAAATGTTTTGAATTCTTTTTCGGCCTTGCCGAGTATCACACCCTGACCAAAAATCACGAAAGGTTTTTGAGCGGCATTGATCAACGCCGCGGCTTCTTCTATAAATTCTTTTCTAACAATAGGCTTGGGGCGATAGCTGCGAACATGGTCGCATTTTTGATAGCCTGCATATTCAAATTTCTGTAGCTGCGCGTTCTTGGTAATATCTATTAACACCGGGCCGGGCCTTCCGGTACGGGCAAGGTAAAATGCCTTGGCCAATACTGCAGGTATTTCGGTAGCATCGGTAATCTGGTAATTCCATTTGGTAACCGGTGAAGTAATATTCACAATATCCGTTTCCTGAAAAGCATCCGTTCCCAGCAAATGGGCAAATACCTGGCCGGTAATGGCTACCACCGGGGTACTGTCGATCATCGCATCGGCGAGGCCCGTTACTAAATTAGTAGCGCCGGGGCCACTGGTCGAAAATACCACACCCACCCTTCCTGATGAACGGGCAAGACCCTGAGCGGCATGGATACCACCCTGCTCATGCCTGACCAAAATATGTTTTATTTTATCATGATAATCATACAACGCATCATAGATTGGCATAATGGCGCCGCCGGGATATCCGAAAACGATATCAACCCCTTCTGCAATCAAAGCTTCCAAAACGACTTGCGAACCCGTAAGAGAAATAGTTTCTTTTGGAGCTTCCGCTATTTTTTCTTTAGCCAGATCAATAGTACTCATCGCCAATAATTTTTAATTATTAATTTTAATTATTCATTTTTTATGCCTCATCCGTTACACATCCCTCCGAAGCATCTTTCACCTGCTGCGCATATTTAAATAATATTCCTTTGGTAGCTTTTAAAGCCGGCTGATGCCAATTGGTTTTTCGTTTAGCAATTTCTTCTTCGGATATTTTCAGGGTCATTTGCTTGGTGGCCACATTCAGTTCAATGATATCTTCATCTTTCACAAATGCGATCAACCCACCCAGGTATGCTTCCGGTGTAATATGCCCTACAACAAATCCATGCGTACCGCCACTAAATCTTCCATCGGTAATCAATGCCACACTCTTACCTAATCCCGCGCCAATAATAGCCGATGTTGGCTTCAGCATTTCGGGCATGCCCGGCGCGCCTTTAGGCCCAACGTTTCTGATGACTACTACATCACCTTTTTTTATTTTTCCTGAATTGATTCCTGCAATCAGTTCCTGTTCTCCATCAAACACCCTGGCAGGGCCTTCAAAACGTTCTCCTTCTTTGCCACTGATCTTTGCCACACTTCCACCTTCTGCAAGGTTTCCGTATAATATTTGTAAATGACCCGTTGCTTTAACAGGCGTTTCAACCGGCAGAATTATTTTCTGCTGATCAAAATCCAAATCCGGCGCATGTGCCAGGTTCTCTGCAATGGTTTTTCCCGTTACCGTTAAACAATCACCATGCAGCAACCTTTTCTGCCATAAATATTTCATCACGGCAGGAACACCGCCATACTGGTGAAGATCCTGCATCAGGTATTTTCCACTGGGTTTAAAATCGGCCAGTACAGGCACTTTATCGCTGATGGCCTGAAAGTCATCCTGTGTTAATATAACATCTACACTCTTTGCCATTGCAAGCAGGTGTAATACCGCATTGGTACTTCCGCCCATAACCATCACCACCGTAATCGCATTTTCAAATGCTTTCCTTGTCATGATATCTTTTGGCTTAATATCTTTTTCCAGCAAATTCCTGATGGCTTTACCGGCATCTGCACACTCTTTTTGTTTCTCATCACTTAATGCAGGATTGGAAGATGAGTATGGCAAACTCATGCCCAATGCCTCAATAGCTGATGCCATGGTATTAGCAGTGTACATTCCGCCACAGGCGCCGGCACCCGGACAGGCATGCTGAATAATACCTTTAAAATCGGCCTCGTTTAATTGACCCGCCAGTTTCTGACCCAATGCTTCAAATGCAGAAACGATATTAAGATCCTGGCCCTTGTAATGGCCAGCCGCAATGCTTCCGCCATATACCATGATTGCCGGCCTGTTCAGACGGCCCATGGCTATGATAGATCCGGGCATATTTTTATCACAGCCCGGCAAAGCAATTAATCCATCATAATACTGCGCTCCACAAACCGCTTCAATAGAGTCGGCGATAATATCACGACTAACTAAGGAATAACGCATACCATCTGTACCGTTACTCATACCATCGCTTACACCAATGGTGTGAAATATCAAACCCACCAGGTCATTTTCCCAGACACCTTTTTTTACCAGCTTAGCCAGATCGTTCAGGTGCATATTACAGGTGTTACCATCGTAACCCATACTAACCACCCCTACCTGTGCTTTTTTAAGATCCTCATCTGTTAAGCCGATGCCATATAACATTGCCTGGGCAGCAGGTTGTGTAACATCCTGTGTAAGTATTTTACTGTACTTGTTTATTTCGTTTGCCATTTTTTATTCTTTACAGCTTTTCATTTTCAAATGCAACTGTATGTACCCTTTACAATCAGAAACATTCCCGCTAATTTATTCAACGCCAACTATTTCATTAACCAGTACCTGTTTATTTTCTACAACCAGGCTCTTATAACTATCCTGAATCAGTTTACTCAAACTTTTCTCCCATGGTAATCCAAAGGTTTTATCATCCAAAGACTGCAACCCGATTATTTCCGCCGCAGTACCGCAAAAAAAGGCGGCATCAGCGCCATATAATTCTTCTTTTCGAATTATTTTTTCTTCAACAGGCATATTCAGTTCTATACAAAGTTCCAATACAGTGGCACGTGTAATGCCTGGCAGGATATTACCCAAAGACGGCGTAAACAGTTTGCCATCTTTTTCATAAAACACATTGGCGCCTGGCGCTTCTGCTACATGACCGTTCATATCCAACAACAATGCCTCATCAAAGCCATTTGATTTAGCTTCCTGGCTGGCAAGAATTGAATTTACATAATGCCCGGCCGCTTTGGCATGTATCTTAAACCCTTTAGGGTTGGGGCGTTCAAAAGAGGAAGTCATTACCCGTATCAATTTATCTCCCAGGAAAGGGGCCATTTCCCATGCTTCAATTACAATAAATGACTCTGTATTCAGATGGAAGCTCATATTAGCCGGAGCATATACTACAGGACGGATATACGCATCCTGGAACCGGTTCCTTTTTAATAATTCGTAAGTAACCTCAATCAGCTCATTTGTATGATACGTATAAGGAAGGTTTAGTGATTCGGCCGATACTTTCAAACGATCATAATGTTCAACCGCCTTAAATATTTTTGTTTGTCCATTCACTGTTTTATAAGAACGGATTCCTTCAAAAACAGAATAGCCATAGTGAAGCGACTGGCTATAGAAATCCATTTTCGCCTCCGATGCTTTTACAAAAGCGCCATTGAGATAAAGTATTGTATTCTCGTTGTAATAATTAGCCATACTGCTATAAAATATTTAGTTATCAAATGATTGTTGACTGATTCAAACTCGCATTGCCGTGTAGTCTGTCGCCATTGGTATGACGCTCAATATGATCTGTAATCAGATCCCCGATTGCGGTTGTTGTATAATTATTGATGGCATCAATATCTTTAGATACAAAACCATGTGCCAGGGTCCAGCTTACCGCTTCCCGCACGGCTGCAGCCTCTTCCGTCATTTGAAAATGATCCAGCATCATGGCTGCGGATAGAATAGAACCAAGCGGGTTGGCAATGTCTTTACCGGCTGCCTGCGGATAGGAACCATGAATGGGTTCAAACAAAGCGGCAGTATTACCTACGGATGCGGAAGGCAATAATCCCAATGACCCGCTTAATACACTTGCTTCATCACTAATAATATCACCAAACATATTTTCCGTTAATATCACATCAAACTGCGCGGGGTGTAAAATAATCTGCATGGCTGCATTGTCTACAAACATATAATCAACGGTCACATCACTGTATTGTGTTGCAATTTCCTGCACCACTTTACGCCACAGGCGGGAAGTTTCCAGCACATTGGCTTTATCAACCAGTGTCAGTCTTCTTTTTCTTTTCCGTGCATATTGAAAAGCAAGATGAGATACACGTTCAATTTCATTTTTACCATAGGAACACTCATCAGTAGCGTATGTTTGGTCTGCACTCAATTCTTTTTTGCCAAAATAAATGCCCCCGGTCAGTTCGCGGAAAATGACAAAGTCAATGCCCTTTAATTGTTTGCTTTTTAAGGGCGATAAATGATGCAGGGCCTGGTAGGTAGTGATGGGCCTGATATTGGCGAAAAGTTGCAATTCTTTCCGTAGTTTAAGTAACCCCTGCTCGGGCCTTACTTTCGCGGTAGGATCATTATCGTATTTGGGATGACCAATAGCGCCAAAGAGAATGGCATCACTGTTTAAGCAGGTAGCTATGGTTTCATCAGGCAGCGGATTGCCCGTTTTATCAATGGCATCCGCACCCATAATGGCTTCGGTATAATGAAACACATGGCCAAAGCGCTGCCCCACAGCGTTTAATACTTTGATCGATTGTTGTGTTACTTCAGGCCCGATCCCATCTCCGAATATGACTGCTATTTTCTTTTCCATAATGCTTATCTGTGTCCCCGTACGGGATTTTTTGTTTGGTATCATTTCAATAACTACTCATTTTACGCCTTCAAATGCTTCTATTACCTGTTTATTACTTAACAGGTAATCAATATCATCATACCCGTTTAACAGGCATGTTTTTTTGTATCTGTTTATGTCAAAGGTTTCCTGTGTGCCGGTTGCATCAATGGTGATGGTTTGCTTATCAACATCAATGGAAAGGGTTGATTCATTTTCCAATGCAAATAGCTGAGCCAAAAATTCATCACTCACTTTTACGGGAAGTACCCCATTATTGAGTGCATTATTTTTAAAGATATCTGCAAAAAAGCTTGATACAACCGCTTTAAAACCATAATCCTGAATAGCCCAGGCGGCATGCTCACGTGAAGAACCGCAGCCAAAATTTTTTCCGGCAACCAGTATTTCACCTGTATACTTCGATTGGTTCAATACAAAATCAGTCTTAGGCCGGGTATCATCATTGTTCTCATACCGCCAGTCGCGAAACAGGTTTTTACCAAACCCATCACGTGTGGTTGCTTTTAAAAATCTTGCCGGAATAATCTGGTCCGTATCCACATTCTCCATCGGCAATGGAACAAACCGGCTTTGTATTTTTTGTAAAGGAATCATATCAATCAACCCAATTTTAAATAAATAATATAAAGCGTTCGGCATGTAGCCCTATGCTTACAATAAACTCCTCACATCCGTTACCACTCCCGTTATGGCGGCGGCGGCGGCAGTTAAAGGGCTCGCCAATAATGTTCTTGCGCCGGCACCCTGCCTTCCTTCAAAATTCCGGTTGCTGGTGCTGATACAATATTCTCCGGAAGGAATTTTATCTTCATTCATTCCCAAACAGGCACTGCAACCCGCCTGTCGGATTTCGAACCCTGCTTCCGTAAATATTTTATCCAATCCTTCTGCCTGAACCTGCCTGGCTACCTGCTGTGAGCCCGGCACGATCATTACCTTCACCTGTTCATTTTTCTTTCTGCCTTTTATCAACGAAGCTACTAATCTAAGGTCTTCAATACGCGAGTTTGTACAACTTCCAATAAATACATGTTGTACAGGCATCCCCAATAAAGACTTACCCGATTCAAGATTCATGTATTGCAGGGCTTTGATGATATTTTTTCTTTCCCCCTCATCAGGTATGCTGTCTGTAACGGGTATAAACCCGTTAATGGCAATACCCAGTCCCGGATTGGTACCATAGGTGATCATAGGTTCAATCTCAGATGCGTTTATATATATTTCATGATCAAAAATGGCATCTTCATCACTAAATAATTGTTTCCACTCTTTCAGTTTCATTTCCCAGTGTTCACCACCCGGGGCAAACTGGCGGCCCTTTATATAAGCAAAGGTAGTTTCATCCGGCGCAATCATACCACCCCGGGCGCCCATTTCGATACTCATGTTGCAGATGGTCATCCTGGCTTCCATAGAAAGTGAACGGATGGCTGACCCTGCATACTCTACAAAATAGCCGGTAGCGCCGCCGGCGGTTATTTTTGAGATGATATACAGGATGATATCTTTTGAAAGCACTCCCTTATGCAATTCGCCTTCAATATTGATGCGCATTACTTTGGGTTTGCTTTGCAATAAACATTGCGATGCAAAAACCATTTCCACTTCACTGGTACCAATACCAAAAGCCACAGCGCCAAAAGCGCCGTGCGTAGAAGTATGGCTGTCCCCGCAAACAATGGTCATGCCGGGTTGTGTTATACCCAGCTCCGGACCTATCACATGTACAATGCCCTGAAAAGGGTGTCCCAGCCCGTACAATTCGATATGGTGTTTCTTACAATTCGCAATGAGTTGCTGTACCTGTAACCTGGACAGTTCATCTTTGATGGGCAGGTGCTGGTTTTGGGTAGGCACATTATGATCTGCAGTGGCTACTACCTGTTGCGGGCGAAAAACGGTTAATCCTCTTTTCTCGATACCGCTAAAGGCCTGCGGACTGGTTACTTCATGAATAAAATGCTTATCAATATACAACACCGAAGGCCCCCCTTCAATCTGTTTAACTACATGTTTGTCCCAAATCTTATCGAATAATGTCTTTGCCATACTGATTAATTAAAGCGTGGTGTAGATACACCACGCTACTCAAACTAAAACTATACTGATGAGAAAATCCTAAACGATGGCCGGTTCAGGCCTATACACCCTAGCTAGCTGATACAAGTCCTCTTCCGCTATTTCTTTTTTTGTATCTGCTACCTTCAGAAATAAATCATATAAAATATCTATATCGTTACGGTTGAATTCATAGCCTAATTTCTGGAAACGGTATGCCAGTGCACTGCGTCCACTGCGGGCAGTTAAAACAATTTTACTGCCTTCGGCGCCAACATCCTCCGGATTAATAATCTCGTAGGTTAAAGAATCTTTCAGAAATCCATCCTGGTGTATACCTGACGAATGTGAGAATGCATTAGCCCCAACAATTGCCTTATTAGGCTGAACCGGCACCCGCATAATTTCAGAAACTTCACGGCTTAGCGGGTTAAGCATTTTAGTATGGATATTAGTATACAGCCCCAGGTGTTTATGCTGTTTCAATACCATGACCACTTCTTCCAGTGAGGTATTGCCTGCCCTTTCTCCCAGGCCATTAATGGTACATTCTATCTGCCTGGCCCCGGCAATTACGCCGGCTATGGAATTAGCAGTGGCAAGACCAAGGTCATTATGGCAATGACAGGAGAGAACAGCTTTGTCAACATTAGCTACATGATTTCTCAGATAAGCAATTTTTTCACCATACTGTTGTGGTAAACAATAGCCGGTAGTATCAGGAATATTCACAACGGTAGCGCCGGCTTTGATTACGGCTTCTACAACACGTGCCAGGTATTCATTATCGGTACGGCCCGCATCTTCCGCATAAAACTCAACATCATCAACAAAGTTCTTTGCCCAGATAACTGCCTGTATGGCACGTTGTAATATCTCCTCCCGGGTAGCATTAAATTTTGATTTGATATGGAAATCAGAAGTGCCAATCCCGGTATGGATACGTGGTCTTTTGGCAAATTTTAATGCATCGGCCGCCACTTCAATATCTTTTTGTACTGCACGGGTTAAACCACATACAGTAACATTCCTGATATGCTTTGACAGCTGGGTTACTGATTCAAAATCGCCCGGACTGGAAATAGGAAAACCGGCTTCAATGATATCCACCCCCAATGCTTCCAGTTTTAGCGCCAGTTCCAGCTTTTCTTTGGTATTGAGCTTACAACCGGGCACTTGCTCGCCATCGCGCAGGGTGGTATCGAATATGAAGACCTGTTGATCCATTAATTATTAATTTTATACTATAGACCTTAGATGAAAAGACAGGCTATTTAATTTTGTTACCGATTGCCTTTAATAACAAACAAATAGCCTGTCTTTTTCGAATATAGTTCAGTCTGAACCGGCAATGAGATCAAAATTGATGGTATTTTACACTCCACAAAAGAGGTAAAACAGACTAAACCCTTTATCTGTATTGGATTTTAGTATAAATAAATTACGATGCCCAACCGCTCTACCGATGCCTTGTTTCAACTGATCCAGTCGCTGGAAAGGTCTGAAAAGCGGAATTTTAAACTGTATATCACCCGAAATTCAGGTTCAGGAGACCTGAAAGTGGTACAGTTATTTGATACGCTGGATAAGATGAAACTCTATGATGAAGAACAGTTATTAGCAAAAACCCCTTCTATCCAAAAACAGCAGCTCTCAAATCTGAAAGCACATTTATACAGGGAGATCCTGGCCAGCCTCCGCTTATTAAACCAGGAAGAGAATATTGATCTCCAGTTACATGAACAACTCGATTTTGCCCGGCTGCTGTATAATAAAGGATTATATCTGCAAAGTTTGAAGATGCTTGACAGGGTTAAG
>CAYHTC010000023.1:0-16080 GCA_964359445.1 uncultured Sediminibacterium sp.
TATTTCTCAGATTCCTGAAAGAGTTTCCATCAATTAAAAAGGCGGTGATAAACCAAATGAACAAACCCAACGGAACTACGATGGTCATGATCAGGTTCTTTACCTCATGTTTCAGGTGCATAAAATATCCAACAATATAAAATGCTTTTGAGAGCATTAATATAATGATGGCTCCTTTTATGGCGAGACGTAATCCGCCATCAAGAGGCATACCCATCATCCAGAAACCAAATATCAGTTCTACAGCGGTTAATACAGACAGGATAATGGTTACCCTGACTATTTCTTTCACCGCCCCTCCGTTATGTTCTTCGTGTGCTGCTGTATGTGACATAAAATATCTTTCTTAAAAATGAATTAGTAATTGATTATGATCAGATCAGGTAAAAACAGGTGAATACAAATACCCAAACCAGGTCTACAAAGTGCCAGTATAACCCAGCTTTCTCAATCATCAGATAATGGCCGCGCCGTTCAAACTTATCCATCAGCGTCATGATCAGCATTACAATATTGATTATTACGCCGGAGAATACGTGAAAACCGTGAAATCCCGTAATGGTAAAAAAGTAATTGGTGAAATTAGTGGAAGAAGCAGTACCATCATGATTCAAAAACGGGTTGCTGCCCCACCAGGCGCCTTCATGGTACAGGTGATTCCATTCCCAGGCCTGGCAGCTCAGGAAAGCTATACCGCCCAGAATGGTCCAGATAAGGTTGGTTACCACTTTTTTCTTATCCATATTTTGTCCGGCATGTACTGCCAATACCATGGTAACCGAACTGATAATCAGGATAAAGGTCATGATACTTACAAACACCAATGGCGCATGTACGCCTTCCGGCGCAAAGGGGAAACTCTTAAAAACTTCATTGGGGTCGGGCCATCCATTGGTAGAGAAGCGGATAGTGCCATAAGAGATCAGGAAAGCACCAAATGTGAACGCATCGCTCATCAAAAAGTACCACATCATCAATTTACCGTATTCTACATTGAAAGGACTTTTTCCGCCGCCCCACAGTTTGGTTGGTGTTACCGTTGTTGCTGTTGACATATTTGTAATCTAAAATTTCGTGACAAAAATATTGGCTACCGGTCAAAAAAGCTGAATTAAACCCAACTTTTTCTTCAACTAACCTATCCAGTTATAAAAGATGAATAAATAAATCCATAAAACGTCTACAAAATGCCAGTAAGCGCTGGCCAGTTCTATCGGAAAACTACTATAATTCCTGATTTTAACCGCATAAGCCCGGATGAAAATTATTAAAAGGGCAATTACACCACCCAGAACGTGTACCATGTGTATCCCCGTTATCACCAATAGAAAAGATGCCGCGGAATTGCTTTTTGAACCCGTAAGGGCAATATCCTGCGCCTCAAGATCCTTAAAGCCTGTCCATTGCATTACAATAAACGAAACACCCAGTAAGGCGGTAACCGTAACAAGCGCCCGGTAATTGCCCATTTTACCGGCTTTGAATGCCTTTACCGACAAATAAACAGTAACACTGCTCAGCAGCATCACTACCGTTGAATAGTTGAATATTTTAGGAAGGTCGAATTCAAGCCAGCTCGACTGGTTCTTTTTTACAATATAGGCGCTGGTTAAAGCGGCAAACATCATAAGGATACTGCCCATAGCAACCCACAAAGTAAATTTGTGTGGATGTATCTGCCGGGGCGTTGGGGTCGGCACTGTTGTCGTCATCACGGGGATGTTTTAATTAAGAATTAAAAATTAATAATTTTTTTGATACAGGTGTAAGACGACTCACGTCTCACGTACCTCTCTCACGGTCTCACTATCATCTAATTTTATCCGCCAATAATGCCAATAACACAACTGGCAGGTAAATATAACTGCTGAACATTACCCGCCTTGCCGATTGCACATCCATACCAATATATAAACGGATACTTTGTACAACCATGAAGAGATTGGCAACCACCAATATCCACATACTTGCCTGTCCGGATAAACCAAAATAATACGGCAATACGCCTACGGGTATCATTAAAACCGAATACATAATTCCCTGAACAGCGGTAAACCGTGTTGGACCTTTATCAGCCGGAAGCAGTTTAAACCCTGCCTTACTATAATCTCCATGTGCAACCCATGCAATGGCCCAGAAATGGGGGAACTGCCAGAGAAACTGTATAGCAAACAGGATCCATCCACCGGCATTGGAAAACTCTTTGCCATTAACGGTGATGATGCCTAAGGGATTAATCATATTGGTAGCAGCTACCCAACCAATCAAACAGGGGAGTGCACCAGGGAAAGCGCCAATTAATACAGCTATGGAATTGACTTTTTTCAGCGGTGTATAAATAAATGCATACAGGAAAAGACTGAAGGCAGATAATAATGCCGCGTTCCAGTTAAAGCTGTTATCATCGGCCTTAAAAAACCAACCTATCATCCAAATGCCAACGAGACCCGCAATTAGTGCAAAAGTATAGGCTTCATTCCGGCTCATCCGCCCATCAGCAACCGGCCTTGCAGCCGTACGCTTCATCATCGCATCGGTATCTTTTTCTACGGCCTGGTTAATGGCATTGGCGCTTCCGGTGGTTAACATGCCGGCTATAAACAATAACAATATCATCAGCCAGTTATAATCAACCACATTGGGCGCCAGTAAATAACAGACAACACAGGAAAACACAACCGTAAAGCTCAGGGTGAACTTTATCAACTGAAAATAATCCTTCACTTTGGCAGCAATGGAAAAAGAGGTGGATGCTGATGTATTGATGGCACTTGACATTTTAGTATCCTGATTGAAATAAATATAACTGAACAAGATTCAATCTGTATTTCAATTGTTTTAAGCTGCGATTAAAAACAATGCTCCCGACCAATCGGGAGCATGTAACTAATTGATACCCGAATACTGTAGTAATACGTTTACCCGGTAAAAAATATATTAATGATGACTTTCTTCTTCTCCTACCGGCGTTGTTTGAGGAATGAAATCTTGTCCGTCTTTACCATAATCGTATGGCCAGCGATGTACTTCAGGAATTTCGCCTGGCCAGTTTCCGTGACCGGGGCGAAGCGGTGTTGTCCACTCCAAAGTATTGGCGCTCCATGGATTCAGGGAAGTTACTTTTCTGCCTTTAAAAATGGAATAGAAGAAATTAAACAGGAATAATAACTGAACGGCAAATACAATCATGGAAACCAGGCTGATGAATCTGTTTAGTTCCACAAATTGTTTGAAGCTTTCCCAGATGCTGTAATCGTAGTAACGACGCGGCATACCAGCCAACCCTTCGTAGTGCATTGGCCAGAATATCAGGTACGCACCGCCAAGGGTTACCCAAAAATGGATATACCCCAGGGTATTGTTCAGGTAACGTCCGTACATTTTAGGAAACCAATGATAGAGGCCGGCGAACATACCAAACATACCCGCAACACCCATTACAATATGGAAGTGTGCAATAACAAAGTAGGTATCATGCAGGTGAATATCCAGCGCTGAATTACCTAACCAGATACCTGTTAGTCCACCGGAAATAAACAGGCTCACAAAACCAATGGCGAACAGCATACCGGATGTAAAGCGGATATTCCCTCTCCACAACGTTGTTAGCCAGTTAAATACTTTGATGGCGGATGGTACGGCTATCAATAAAGTAAGTAATACGAAGACGGACCCCAGTAACGGGTTCAGGCCGGTTACAAACATATGGTGGGCCCATACCAGGAACGCGAGAACGGCGATGGCAAAAAGTGAACCGATCATGGCCATATAACCAAAGATGGGTTTACGGGAATTAACAGACATTATTTCTGATACAATGCCCATCGCAGGCAGAATGATGATATACACTTCCGGGTGGCCAAGGAACCAGAAAAGGTGTTGAAAAAGAATGGCGCTACCTCCCTCATTGGGTAAAGCGCCAATGCCATTCACATAAATATCCGACAGGTAAAAGCTTGTTCCGAAATTTCTATCGAAGATCAGTAAGATAAATCCTGATAACAATACGGGGAATGACAATACACCCAGTACCGCAGTAAAGAATAATGCCCAGATGGTAAGTGGCAAACGCGTCATGCTCATGCCTTTGGTACGCATGTTCAGAATAGTAGCGATATAATTCAGTCCGCCTAACAGTGAAGACACCACGAACAGTGCCATAGAAATTATCCAAAGGTCCATTCCTGTTTTAGAACCGGGCGATGCATCACCTAATGCGCTTAAAGGAGGGTAAGCCGTCCAACCGCCGCTGAAGGGGCCGGTTTCTACAAATATAGAAGACAGCATTACAATACTGGCCGCGAAGAAGAACCAGTAGCTCAACATATTCAAAAAGGGAGATGCCATATCACGGGCGCCTATCTGTAATGGAATTAAGAAATTAGCGAAGGTGCCGCTTAATCCGGCAGTTAATACAAAGAACACCAGTACGGTACCATGCGTAGTAACCAAAGCATAATAAGCTTCCGGAGTTATATGTCCGCCTTTTGCCCACTTACCCAGAATATCCTCTAACCATGGAAAGCTTGAATCAGGATATCCTAATTGCAAACGAAACAATACACTCATCAATCCACCCAAAACGGCCCATACCATCCCTGTAATCAGGAATTGTTTAGCGATCATTTTATGATCCTGGCTGAAAACATACTTACTGATGAATGTTTCATGATGGTGGTGTTCATGATGATGAACGCCATGTCCTTCATGTGTTGCAGCTACTGAATGTGGATGCAATACAGCTTCATTACTCATACTCTGTTTCTTTAGTTAGTGCTAATCAAGGGTAACACCACGCATTACGGCGTGATAAAATTATTTATAATTTGGCTAATGTTTTTGTGGCAGTTTCAACAGGCTTTACTGCCAGTTTGGTTGTGTCGGCAGATTGGGCATTATCAGGATCCTTGTCCGGAAATGTAACCAGGTACTGTGGTTTTTGTTTAGCTATCCATACATCATACTCTTCCTGGTCAACCACATCAATAATTCCCTTCATGGAATAATGACCGTTTCCGCACATTTGGTCACAACTTATCTCATAAACAAAATTTGGATTATTGGTCATTTCCTTCATTTCCTTTGTGGTATACTTAGGGGTAAACCACATTGTGGTAGGAATACCGGGAACGGCATCCATCTTCAACCTGAAATGAGACAGACCTACGTCATGTATTACGTCTCTTGATCCGATGATCAATTTTACAGGTCGTCCTTTCACAAGTACCATCGTCTGTTCATTAATGAGGTCATCATGAGCCAGTTCATCATCCCAAAGTATCCCTAAAGTATTGGTAGCAGGATCAATATTTTTATAATACTTCTTTCCAAATGCGCCGTCTTTACCGGGGTAACGGTATATCCAGCCAAATTGTTTACCGGTAATTTCCACTACCATCGCGTCTTTAGGAGGTTCACTGGTAAACAGGAACCAGTTACGCAAACCAATGATCACTAATACGGTTAAAACCAGGGCTGGTATTACTGTCCATATAGCTTCTAATTTGTTACTATGCGCAAAATAGAAAACTTTGCGGTTATCTTTTTCCTGGTATTTGTATGCGAACCAGAACAGGATAATCTGGGTACCAATAAATACAATACCTGTTACGGCGAGGGTAATCCATAACATGGAATCTACCCTGGCTCCTTCCACGCTTGCAGCATCCACTGCGAGCAGGGTTTTACCAAAATACAGCTTGTTGCAATACCAAACACCAATAAGACCAAGTACTAAAAAGACTACCATTAAAAAGCCGTTAATCCTGTTATTCTGTTTGCGGCTCACATCATCGCCCCTTAGTATAGATACATACTCACTGGCTTTTGCGATCTGGAAGATCACAATAAAAATCAGTACAACTACTGCTATGGTTAAAAAAATTGTCATAAGGCTATCAAGATTATCTTATATCTAAACAATGATACTTCAAAAAAATTATACCTGGTGAATAATACTTTCTTTCAGGAAAGGATGATGTTTCACAATCAAAGGTTTACTGGCCAGCGATTTTCCCATAAAGAAAATCAACAATCCAACAAATAAACTCAGGATACCAAAATCCAGCCATCCTAAAGTAACATGGTCCTTTGATAAACTACCCATTACCATCTGGTAAAAATCCAACCAGTGGCCAAAAATAATCAGAATGGCCATAAAAGTGACCAGTGTGTAATTTCTTTTGGCTGAACGTCTCATCAGTATCAATAACGGGCAAATGAAGTTGATGACCAGGTTGAGAAAGAAAATGCTTTTATATGGCCCCTGTACCCTGTGTTTGAAATAAACTGTTTCCTCAGGGATATTGGCGTACCAGATCAACATATATTGTGAGAACCAGAGATAGGTCCAGAAGATGGAGAAGGCAAATATGAATTTACCAATATCCTGCAGGTGTTCCTGGTTGGTATATTCGAGATAGCCTTTGTTTTTAAGGTAGATCACCCACAAAGCCACCAACGACATGCCAGACACGAATGAGCTGGCAAATGTATACCAGCTATACATAGTAGAGTACCAGTGAGCATCAAGACTCATCATCCAAAGCCATGGAACAGTTGATCCGACTGTTAAGGCAAACCATACAGTAAATAAAGCTGCGCGAATGGTATTTCGTAAGATAAACCGGGCACCTGTTTCTTTATCCATGGGCGCTTCATCTGCTTCTTTGCTGATCTGGCGCATTCTCCAGCCCAACAAACTCCACAATCCAATGGTTAAGGTTGTCCAGATGATAAAGAAAGTAGGATTCAGGAATCCTGCTTTACCGGAAAGAAGCGGATCTTTTGCTACTGCTTCTGTATCAAGCCAATGGTAGATATGATGTTTATCGCTTAGTACCACATAAACCAACACTGCAAATGTGATAGATCCAAAAATAGGTACCAGGGTAGAGATGGCTTCTGGTATACGACGGAACGATTGCTGCCAGCCACCCATGGCCAGGGTAGTTACGCAGATAAAGAACATGCTGGCATTACAAACCAGTGTCCAGAAAATAGTATTGTACATGAGTGTTCCCCAGAACTGTGCCTGCTCATGCTCATCGGCGCTGATACCCTTGGTTACCAGGCCTATCACGAATGCAGCCAAACCCACCCCAATCAAGGCCAGTGACCAGGCTTTCATCTTTCCGGGAATCTCAAATTGCTGTCTGATAGATGCCATCTTTAATCTCTTTTATATCAGTTAGTACTACCCGAACATGCCGGGATGATTATTTATTATTTAACTGCCGCTACAGGAGTTGCTGCCCCTGCCTTAGCCGATAGTTGCTTGTTCTTTATATACCTGATTACCTGCCAGCGTTGTTTACGGCTCAGTTGCGATGCATAAGCACCCATCAGGTTTCTGCCATAAGCAACTGAATAAAACATTTGTCCTTCCGGCATCACAGAAACAACCGGATCTGCCACCAGGTTTCTGGGGGCCACAGGATAAGGACCCGTTCCGTCTTTGTACAAAGGACCATTACCATTTAATTGGGCGCCATGGCAAATACCGCAGTTTATCAGGTAAAGCCTTTCCGCTTCCGCTTCGTCTTTGGCAGATAGTGAGTCGACAGGACTCTTCACCTGTTTAGATGCAACATAATTGGTAGTATCACCAGGCGCATCTTTAGCAATTGGAAATGGTACTTCTTCCTCGCGGGAAATAGTACCCGCTACAGGCATACCGGTATAATGTATACCTTTCTCCGCCAGGTTGCTTTGGTCTGCATAGGTTTCGTAGGCGCGGCTATAAGCCATATCCGGTATATATACACTACCCGGTTTACGTTTTATATCGCTACAGCTTACTATTACAGCAGCGGCAGACAAAACAGTTAAGATTGATAATTTATTCATCATACATCAATTCTAAGTAATTAGTAAACGGCAACAGTTTGTTTATTTTCAAAAAGTATCTCATCCTTATCGTAACGCCCTAACCACCATCCGTCTTCCGCAACCTGAACATCTGTTTCAATGGCTCCGCTGTCAGATAAGAATGATTTCAGGTCGTCAACATTTGTTTTGTCTGTACACTCGATCACCATTACAAAAAGATCATCAGTTGCACGGGCGTGGAAATGATGTTTTTTTACAAAAGGCGCCAGTTGGCACAGGTAACAGAAAGTAAGCACCATACCTACCGCAGCAAATAATACCGTTAACTCGAATGTGATGGGTATCCATGCCGGCAAAGCAAAGTGGGGTTTACCGCCAATGTCTAATGGCCAGTCTTTGGCCAGTATCCAACTGATGCTGCCCACCGCTGTTGATGTACCTGTAACGCCATAGATAAAGCCGGCCGTATGCAAACTGGTTTCCCGAAGGCCCAATGCATGGTCCAATCCGTGTACCGCGAAAGGCGTGTACACATCATGAATTTTATACCCTGCAGTGCGAATTTTCTTCACCGCGGGAAACAGAGCCGCTTCATCATTAAAACAGCCTACTACGAATTTCTTTTTTGCCATATAAATCTTCCTCTTCAGGAATTTATTGTTTAAAAATGATCTTCCGGTTACTAATTTGCAGCCCCGTCATTTTCTACAACAGTATGTCCATGACCACTGTGTGCAAATACTTCCGGCGCTACATGTTCCAAATGCCCCATCTTGTCTTTATAGCTTTCTCCTGTTGTCTTCAGCACATATTTAATTTCAGCAATGGCAATTACAGGGAAGTATTTGGCAAACAGGAAGAAGCAGGTAAAGAATAATCCAAAGGTACCGGCATAGAAACCGACTTCCCAGATGGTAGGGCTGTAATATACAGACCAACTGGAAGGCAGGTAATCACGGTACAATGAAGTAACGATAATTACAAAACGTTCAAACCACATACCGATATTCACAATAATACTCATGAAGAAGGTTACGAAAAGGTTTCTTCTCATTTTGCGGAACCAGAATATCTGCGGACTTAATACATTACAGGCCATCATACCCCAGTAGCTCCATCCATACGGACTAAACAGGTATGCCCGGCTGTACCAGAAAGTGTAGCCTTCATATTTATTCTGGCTATACCAACCCATAAAGAGTTCTGTTAAGTAAGCAATACCAACAATAGAACCGGTTAATACTATTACCTTATTCATCGCCTCAATGTGACCGATGGTGATATAATCTTCCATTTCAAATACTTTGCGGATGATAACCATTAGCGTTTGCACCATGGCAAAACCGGAGAAGATGGCACCGGCAACGAAATAAGGAGGGAAGATGGTAGTATGCCAACCCGGAATAACAGAGGTGGCGAAGTCAAAGGATACGATAGTGTGTACAGACAATACGAGTGGGGTACTCAACCCGGCCAAAACCAATGAAAGACTTTCATGACGCTGCCAGTGTTTGGTAGAACCTGTCCAGCCAAATGAAGCCACCCCATAAAAACGCTTTCTCAATTTAGTAAAGGCACGGTCACGAACGGTTGCCAGATCGGGCAATAAACCACTATACCAGAACAAAAGAGATACGGTAAAATAAGTGGATATCGCGAATACGTCCCATAAAAGGGGTGAGTTAAAATTTACCCATAAAGGACCACGGGTATTGGGATAAGGCAATACAAAGAAAGCCATCCAAACCCTACCCATATGCCAGATCGGAAACTGGCCCGCGCACATTACCGCAAAGATAGTCATCGCTTCTGCTGCCCGGTTTACCCCTGTTCTCCATCCCTGGCGGAATAATAACAGGATGGCGGAAATCAGTGTTCCGGCGTGACCAATACCTACCCACCATACGAAGTTGGTGATATCCCAACCCCATCCAACGGTCTTATTCAGGTTCCACTGGCCTATACCATAGGTAACATCCCGGTATACAGAGTAAATACCAAATAACAATAACGCCACCGCAGTGTAAAAACCGATATACCACAAACGGCTGGGTTTTGCTTCAATGGGGCGAACGATATCTTCTGTTACCTGATGAAAAGTTTTTTCACCATTCACCAATGGTTCCCTAAGTTGTGATTCGTACTTTAAATGCATCTGGTCTTGTTTATTGGTCCATGGCCCATGGTAAATGGCCACAGTATTTTTTATTGAATCAACATTTGTAACGTACTAAACTTGTGAGTTGTTTTTCGTGAGTCGTCAATCGTCAGTCGTGAGATATTTTTTTCTTATACCTCACGATTCTCACGTCTCACGAATGCGCTCCTTCCTTCTTTTCTGTTCCTTTCGCTTCCTCTTCCAGGTTACGCACTTTTGCCATATACGTTACATTAGGCAATACGTGCAACTGCTCCAGCACATAGAACTGACGGTTCGGATTCTCCAATCTTGTTTTGGTGATCGAACTCGTTTTATCATTGGCATTACCGAAATTGATAGCGTTGGTTGGGCAAGCCTGCTGGCAGGCCACTTTGATATCGCTGTCAACCATCGGTCTGCTTTCTTTCTTGGCAGCCAGTTTACTTTCCTGCAAACGCTGAACGCAGAATGAACATTTTTCGATCACACCACGTGAACGAACCGTAACGTCCGGATTCAGTACCATGCGCGTAAGATCATCATTCATATCCAGTACCACATCATTCACAATACCTTCCTGGTTATCAGGGAAACTGTCGGCGCCGGTATAATCGGCCCAGTTAAAACGACGTACTTTATATGGACAGTTGTTGGCACAATACCTTGTACCGATACAGCGGTTATAAATCATTTGGTTTAATCCTTCACTGCTGTGGTTGGTAGCGGCTACCGGACAAACGTTCTCACAAGGCGCATTATCACAATGCTGGCACATCATTGGCTGGAACACTACGTTGGGGTTGTCCATATCACCACTGTAGTAGCGGTCAATACGTAACCAATGCATTTCATGACCACGCAATACCTCTGGTTTACCTACTACAGAAATATTATTCTCGGCATTACAGGCCACTACGCAGGCGCCACAACCGTTACAGGTATTAAGGTCCACACTCATGCCCCATTTAATGCCCGGCCTGTCAAAAACAGGATAAATGGTTCCCTGGCTTTCAAATTTTTCAAGGCCACCCCATGGTTTCAGTTCAGCTTCGCGCTCTTCGCGAATTTCTGTTGGGTGATGTTTATAGGCCGCGAGTGTTATTTCTTTCATCACTTCGGTACGGTTACCTTGTGGGGTATCGTAACGATTATGTGTTTGTATTAAGGCAACCGGATATTTTTCGCCGGTTGAAGTAATCGTAACATTTGTGTTCACAAAGTTTACAGATCCACCGTTCAGACTAGCTAAAGGGTAAGCATTTTTTCCTGAGCCAATCACAGACTTACCTAGTTTTTCACTCCTGCCATACCCTACCGCAATGGCAATGGTATTGGGGTGTGTACCCGGTATAATCAATGCAGGCAGTTCGATGGATTTACCATTCACAGTAACTTTTACCACTTTTTTAGGTGGGTTTACTTCGTATGCATCCGCCTCACCGCTATTATTCAGATCAATGTTCAATAAGGTTCTGGCTAAGGCAGGGGAAACAATTACATAGTTATCCCAGGTGGCACGGGTAACAGGATCGGGTAATTCCTGTAACCATGGGTTGGCTGTACCCTGGCCGGCACCAATGCCTATTTTTTCGTACAACACCAATTCAGTCTCACCACCTTTTTTACCGGCAAGTAAAGAGGCAACCGCGGCAGCAACCGAAGATCCATTAAAAGAAGCAGCGCTCAAAGCCAATGGCGCGGCAGGATTAATAACCCCATCCTGCAATGCTTTATTCCAGCCGGTTTCTCCACCTGTTTTCGCACTCCAGTATGTTTTCAAAAACGCAAGATAATCTGATGGATTACCGGCCCATTTCAGGAGGCTGTCCTGCCACTGGCGTGTTTTGAATAATGGATAGATGGTAGGCTGTAAGAATGAGTAATGACCTGTTTTAGCTTCTGCATCACCCCAGCTTTCAAGGTAATGATGATCGGGGATTACAAATTTGCAGAGCTCCGTTGTTTCATCCGCTTTAGTATTAAAAGAAATGGTGGTTTTAACTTTTTTCAAACCGGATTTGAACTTCTCGGCATCAAACCAGCTATAAGCCGGGTTAGCGCCTGAGACCAATAATACACCAACAGAACCTGCATTCATTTCTTCCACTAATTTGGCAAAATCAGCATCCACACCCTGGCGATAATTAACGGGAGTGGACCAATCAATCGTTTTACCTCCCGCGCCAACCGCTTCATTAATGGCATTCACGGCAATCTGTACATTCACATCATTACTTCCGGCTACTACCAGTGCGGCGCCCTTATTGGCTACTAATGCTTTGGCGGCATTTTCAATTCCGGCTTTCAGTTTAGCATCATTGATGCCCGTTGCACCCTGTCCATTTACGGCGCTCAATAAAGCAGCAACCACTGCACCTGTTTCAGAAGGGCGGTGCAAATATTTTTCATCTGCATTAGAACCTGTTAAGCTGGCTACACTTTCAAAATGAATGTGCTTGCTCATCTCAGGATTCTTCTCATCTAATTTTTTTCCAATAGCATATTGTCTGGCAAATTCAACCGGACTTAACCAGGTACCCAGAAAATCGGCGCCTATGCTAACGATGGCTTTTGCATTTTCAAAATGATAAGAAGGGATAGCTCTTTTGCCATAGGTAGTTTCATTGGCCAATAATAATCCGCTGTAAGAAACCGCATCATAGGTTAGGTGACGGCTGCCGGGATATTTGGCAAGGAACCGGCTGATGATTTCTTTAGTAGAAGGAGAAGTAATGGTACTGGTTAAAATAACGGCAGGGCTACTTAAAGAGGCTGCCACTGCTTTATCAATCGCTTCAAAAGTTACTTCTTTACCATCAATAGTAGGAAAACGTAAACGGGCCGTATCGTATAAATCCAATACAGAGGCCTGAACACGGGCAGAAGTACCGCCTTTAGTGACAGGACTAAGCTCATTACCTTCTATTTTAATGGGACGGCCATCTCTCACTTTAGCTAAAACACTCACCACATCTCCATCCTGAACATAGGTGGTGGCATAATACTTAGACATACCCGGAACCACGTCTTCCGGTTTATTGGCAAACGGAATTGCTTTCTTAACAGGCATTTCACAACTGGCAGCTGCTGCTGCTGCCACTGTGCTGAAGCCTAAGTATTTTAAAAAGTCTCTACGTGGCGCTTTGGCGTCTAAAAAGCTCCTGCTCTCATCGTTGGCAACGAAAGGCAGTTCTTCTTTGAATTCGTCTTTTACTTCTTTATTGTAAGCTTCAGACCGATTCAGCTCTCCAAAACTTTGCCAGTGTTTTTTTTGCTCCATATGCTAATTTGAGATCAATTTGAAAATTTGAAAATTTGAAAATGCTGAGGCAGCCATTCAGTTTTTTCTTTCTTTATTTTAATTTTTATGACGCAACTTGAGCGTTTGAGCGTTTGTAAATTCAAAAACTATTCGTTTTCAAATTCTCAAATTATTAATAATGACATTTCTGACATTCGGTACCGCCAATCTTCTCTACTGTAATGCCTTTGGTACTATCAATCTTGCCGCTTTTCAGATCCTGGTGGTATTTCTCGTAAATGCTGTAAAAACCATTGTCCTTGAACTGTACCTTGGTTTCGCGGTGGCAATTAATACACCAACCCATGCTTAGGTCGGTGAATTGTTTCACCTCGTCCATTTTCTGAATTTCACCATGGCAGGCCTGGCATTGAACCTGGCCGGCTTTTACGTGTTGTGAGTGATTAAAATATACGTGATCGGGCAGGTTATGGATACGCGCCCATTCAACCGGTTTAGCTTTGGTGGCATCCCATGTTTGTCCCTGCTCAAAACCGGCGTATTTATATAGTTTGTTGATTTCTGCTGTTCCATCTACTTCTTTACCTTCTTCAGTATATATTTTTTCTCCTTTGTATTCATTGATGGCCAGGTGGCAGTTCATACAAATATTTACAGAAGGAATGGTAGCCTGTTTACCCTGGTAAACACCTGTATGGCAGTATTGGCAGTTAATCTGGTTAATGCCCGCGTGAACTTTATGAGAGTAATAAATAGGTTGCTCCGGTTGATAGTCTTTGCTACGACCCAATTCCATGGCACCCTTGGAAGTAAGATAACCGCCAATTACGAATAAAACCACGGTAACAGTGGCTATATAGCTTTTGTTTTTCCAGAAAGGAACGGGTTCCACCGCAGGATGGCCCTCACGATCATCGGCTAATTTTTTCAGGCTGGCATTCACCTGTAATAAAACCAGCACTACTACAGCAAGGACTAAGGTAAGGATACCAAACAATAAGGTATTATCACCATCTGCTGCGGGAGCAGTGGCGGCGCCGGGGGCTACAGCTCCGGGGGCCGGAACGGTTTTAATATACGCCAGCATATCGTCTATTTCTTTATCCGTTAGGGCAGGAAACAGATTCATCGCCGTTTTATTATACTCTGTGTACAGGTCATTGGCATATTTATCCCCTGTTTTCAGGAAAGCCGCACTGTTCTTTATCCAGGAGCGCAGTTTCGCCTTATCGGGCCAACGATCTTCCACACCTGCCAGGGCAGGTCCGGTCAGTTTTTTATGTACAGCATGACAAGCCGCACAATTTGTCTGGAACAAGGTTTTTCCATCTTGCGCATTTGCTGAGACGCCCAAAGTAAAACTCAGGAAAAGGATGATTCCGGTGAAGCTGGTTTTGGCTAAACATCTAAAAGATATCATATTCACAAACGAGGGTTCTTGGTGTGGAAAAATATCCGTGAACGGGTGCAAAAATATGACACGAAGCTGACAAAAAATCAACCTGCAAAAAATTTTTTTAGCCTTATCTGGCCTGCATTTCAGCGAATTGTCGCGGGAATGATTCAAAACATGTCATGCTTTTACAAACGAATTCGAATATGCAAGGTTAGCCATATTCGTTAAAAGATTAGTCAATTATTTATCTCATTTTTGATCCATGTTTAAACGAATGCAGCAGAAATGGGGGGTAAGCGCCCGCCAATTCAGTATCATTTTCCTTGTTTTTGGCCTTACAGGTACCACCACGGCCCTGCTTACCCGTTATATAACAGTCTGGCTGGGCATGGATACCGATACCTATTGGCTATGGAAACTATTGCTAAGAATAGGTATGTTATTATTAGGTTACCAGTTTATTTTACTGTTATATGGTGCTTTGTTTGGCCAGTGGGCGTTTTTTTGG
This sequence comes from uncultured Sediminibacterium sp., assembly GCA_964359445.1. Taxonomy (GTDB): domain Bacteria; phylum Bacteroidota; class Bacteroidia; order Chitinophagales; family Chitinophagaceae; genus Sediminibacterium. The sequence goes on from CAYHTC010000023.1 coordinate 15,137, forward strand.
AAGTATGAGAAGAAGTTGTTGCAGAAATTGGGGATCGTGAGACATACCAAACAGATAGCTGTTTTTGCATCGGGGGCAGGGTCAAATGCAGAAAAGATTATCCTGTATTTTAAAAATCATCCGTCCATCAAAGTAAAGCTGGTGGTATGTAATAAACCGGGGGCCGGGGTGATCACGATCGCGCAAAACCAGGGTATACCGGTTTTACTGATAGATAAGGAGCCATTTTTCAGGGGGGATAGCTATCTGCCGTTTCTGAAGGAACAGGGAATTGATTTTATTGTACTGGCAGGTTTTCTATGGAAGCTCCCTGCTGCCCTGATAGCGGCTTATCCGAAGAAGATACTCAATATTCATCCTGCACTGCTACCCAATTATGGCGGTAAGGGCATGTACGGGATGCAGGTACATGAAGCGGTGATTGCAGCCGGTGAAAAAGAAAGCGGTATTTCTGTTCATTTGGTGAATGAACATTTTGATGAAGGCGAAATCATTTTTCAGGCAAAATGCCCCGTTACTCACAATGAAACACCGGAAAGCCTGGCACAGAAGATTCATGAGCTGGAGTACCGGCATTTTCCGGAGGTGATTGAAAAATGGGTAAAGACCGGGGAAATGTAGAAGGGGTTCGTTTATTGGTTTATTAGTTTATTTTGGAAATTGAAATATTAATCATACTGATTTATGCGAAAAAAATTACTCCTCTTTGTTGTTACCATTTTTGTTAGTTACTTTTTATTGCAGGCACAACAGGTATTGAAACCGGGACCGCCGGAACAGAACCATTTCTCCGCTGAACGTTTGCAGAAAATCGACAAACTGGTACAACAGTATATAGACAGTAACTGGATATCCGGAGCCATTGCCATTGTAGCAAAGAATGGCAATATCGTTTACCACAAAGCCATGGGGTATGATGATAAGGAAAAGAACAAACCTTTGCA
>CAYHTC010000024.1:0-375 GCA_964359445.1 uncultured Sediminibacterium sp.
AACAGGCTGGTTTAGATGGAAGGTTGCTCTTGTTAATTGCCACTAATCAGGCAAAAGAACCACGGTTTCAAATTAGTGATGCCACCAATACACAAATGGTATTTGGTAAAGATGTAGAAAACTGGCAAACAGGCAAATCACAACTGGTTAGTGTTGACGCATTTGGTTACCCTGTAGAACGGTTAAACAATATACCCGCCGGTGATTACTATGTTCAAGCCCTGCTCCATAAATATGAAACCTTTCATTTAAAAACAGGACATACCGTAAAACTGCCCATGGACAGGGGCGAGGGCCAGCATTGGAACCAGGCGCCTGGTAATATTTATTCAACACCCGTTAAAATACATATTGATCCGGCAGCATCCAATGAAA